>JAKMDG010000097.1 GCA_022428035.1 Longimicrobiales bacterium | reverse complement strand
CCCACCTGGTCGTCCGAGATCACAGCGACTCGCCGTGACGGAGCGTAGGTGGACACGACCACCGGCAGGCGCGACAGAAGTCCCGGCCCTACAAAGACGGGATAGTCGCCCGCGGCGGCGCTGACCTCGATAGTGGCGTGCGCCGCATGATGAACGTCGGTGATCACGACCCGGGATCCAGCACCTCGACCATCGCATCGAGATTTCCGGCACCGATCCGGAGCATCGTGGCCGGATGGCCATCGATCTCCAGACGCTCTACCGACGCGGGGCCCCCGAAGTTCTGGGAGCGGTTCGAGACGACCTCGGCAAATCCATCCCGCGCAGCCTCGTCAGACCATATCGCGACCCACAACAAGCTCCGCTCCCCGGATACCGACTCCACAAGGACGTAGCGATCTCCATCCCACGACGATGCAAGCCTGCCTGCCTCGCCCATGCCAGGAATTCCTCCAGGCAGACCGAGGACGTCCTCCAGCATGATCTGGACTTCGAATCCACCCAACGCGTCATCGAGCACCACCTCACCATCAGCCACATGGACGAGAAGATCCACAGGGTCCGCCGCGCCGTCATGGATGATCTGCTCGGTCGACCCCGGCATTCTGGGCCCGAACGGGTTCTGACGAACTCCGTCAGACCACAGCCTCTGCACGAAGACGGCGCCTTCGGTGTACGGAAAGAGCAGCGACTCCCGGATCACGCGAGGAGCCTGGGCCAGCGCAGGGAACTGCTGGTTCATGCCGGCCAGTGCAGGTCGAATCTGGGATTCGAAATCGGGGATCTGCGAAAGGTCGACCGGGTCACCGGTCAGTTGCTCTGTGAGGTACTCGAACATCACAAGCGTGGCATGACCCTCGATCGCAGCCTGGGCGGCTGTAGCCCGATCGTTCCCCAGCGCCGGATCGGTCAGCTCATCCAGCGGTACGTTCTGGTCTTGAACGGCATGCACGAGCTCATGAATGAGTAGCGCTTCGACAGCTGCCTCCGGCTGATCATCCAGAACGAAGAGGGCGGTCGAATCGGGTTCATAGAATCCAGCCACCTGCTCCGTGTATAGCCCCAGAAGAACCGCACGCAGGTCGAGGTCGGGCTCTACCATGCCCAGCAGGGCATAGGCATCGGTCCGCGCCTGAGCTTCGAAGTCTGGAAGGTCCTCGTCGAGCTTTGCCCGCAGATAACGAACCAGATCGTCGCGACTGCGCTTCTCGAGACGGACTGGGGCAGAAAGCTCCATACCCGCTCGAGCGGCCAGGTCTGGCAGCAGCTCCGCGGCCATCGCCGCCAGCGTCGGATCTGACGAGACGACGAGATCGGACGATGCCTGTCCACCACACCCGGCGGCCATGAGGGCCAGCGTCAGCGTCGACAGTAAGAAGGATCGCAGAGGTCTCATGGGCTACCTGCAGGGTCACTGTGGCATTCGGAGCTTCGTCCCGGCCTTTCTGGCGGTCAACCCGTATGGCGCCACGAACGCGCGACGCTTGAGTCGGTTACGGAACTCTGGGTAGCTTCGTTACGAAGAAAGGTTTGGCACCTGGCTTGCAAGAGCTGGAGTGGACACTCGACGACCGGTACCCGGGCGACCGACATGATGGCACGAGCAAAGCCGCGCGCAGGCGGAGTTGGCACCGGCACATTCCGAACGAAGCTCGCCAGATTCTGGTATCCCAAAGAGTACCTCCTCGGAATCGGCTTCATCGTAGCGCTCGCTACGGGTGGGGCGTGGGGTGCATGGCAGAACCTGTGTGCGGGTGAAGCCTGCCCGTCCATCGCTCGGATCTCGACCTTCGAACACGAACAGAAGAGCAGGATTCTCGCCGCAGACGGCCAACAGATCGCCGAGTTCGGATTCGAGAGCCGGACGCCAATCCGAATCACAGATCTGCCCGAGTACGTCCACCAATCCGTGGTGGCGATGGAGGACAAGCGCTTTCACCAGCACGGTGGCTTCGATCCGATCGGGTTCACTCGAGCAGCTGTCGGGGTGCTCACCTTCAACTATGCGGGCGGTGGCAGCACGATCACTCAGCAGCTGGCGCGCAACATGTTCTCGGAGATCGGCTTCGAGCAGCGCTACACACGTAAGATCAAGGAGCTGCAGGTCGCATTCGACCTCGAGCGTTCCTATTCGAAAGAGCAGATTCTCGAAGCCTACCTGAACGAGATCTACATGGGTGGCGTGTACGGCTTCCAGGCCGCGTCGCTGCGCTATTTCGGAAAGGACGTCGCCGAGGTGAACGTGGCCGAGGCCGCCCTGCTCACGGCAATTCTCAACCGGCCGACCTGGTACAACCCGTTCGCGAATCCGGAACGCGCTCGAGCGCGACGCAACACGGTGCTCGACCTGATGGCTCAGCAGAGCTACCTGACTCCGTCGGAAGCCGACCGCTGGAAGACCTACCCCCTCCCGGAGACGGAACCGGATCGGGCCTCGACGCAGTTTGCACCGTACTTCGAGGAGTGGGTCCGCCAGATTCTTGCGGATCGCTTTGGTGACGAGATCTACCGGGGTGGATTCCGGGTCTTCACGACGCTCGACGTCGATATGCAACGCGCGGCACGTTCGGCCATGGAAGTCGGCTGGGCGGAGATCGAGGCGGACTCACTGAACTTCCGCCACCCGCGCTACGAAGACTTCGATACCGTCGGGTCGTTCGGGTCATCGACACCCTATGTGCAGGGTGCCTTCATCGCGCTCGACCCGGAGACGGGTCACGTGAAGGCCATGATTGGTGGGCGCGACTTCCAACAGTCGAAGTTCGACCGCGCGCGGCAGGCGCGCCGGCAGGCCGGATCGTCGTTCAAGCCGTTCGTGTACACGGCCGCGCTGACCACTGGAATTCCTGCGTCGTACATCGTCGAGGACATCCCGGTCGTCTACCCGCAGGTCGACGGCTCGGACTGGCGGCCCTCGAACTTCGTGGACGAATTCAAGGGCCCGATGACGATTCGGGAGGGACTTTTCACCTCCACGAACATGATCGCCATCCGACTGGGCTGGGAGGAAGTCGGCATCGAAACCGTCGCGCAGACTGCCCGTCGCATGGGGATCCAGACGGAAATCGAGCGGTTCCCCTCAACAACGATCGGGGCAGCCGAGGTCATTCCGCTCCAGGTTGCCGAAGCATATTCGGCCTATCCGAACATGGGCACCAAGGTGCGTCCGTTCCCGATCCTTCGGGTCGAAGACGACAACGGCACCGTGATCTGGGAGCCGCAGCCCGAGCGAACAACGGTTCTGGATCCGTTACCGACGAGGATCGTGGTGGACATGCTCGAGGACGTCGTTCGGCGCGGAACTGCCTACTCGGCTGTGCGGGTGCGCGGCGGCCTGCCCTACGACGTGCCTGCGGCCGGTAAGACCGGCACAACCAATGATGGTACCGACGTCTGGTTCACCGGCTTCACCGGCAACCTTCTTGCGACCGTTTGGTTCGGGATGGACTCGCCGCAGCCGATCTTCCAGCTCGGCGCCGGACGTCGGCAGGCTACCGGCGGTGGACTCGCGGCGCCGGTGTGGGGCTCCTTCATGCGGCGGGTCTACGAGGGAGTCGAGGCAGATGAGGACAACGGCACTCAAGGGGCTGAGCCGCTTCTGACACGACCCGAAGAGTGGGAGATCCCGGCCGGCATCAATACAGTACTGGTCGACCGAAAAACCGGTCTGCTGGCATCACGCTGGTGCCCGGAAGAGGACCAGTACATCGAGTACTACATCCCCGGTACCGAACCGACCGAGCTGTGTGACCGTTCCAGCCGCCGCTTCCGTTTTCCGCGGGTTCGCGGCTTCAACTGAGATCAGTTCGGCAGGTGCTCTCTCGCAGCGGTGACCGTTTCGTCGACTCTCTGCTTGAGCTCCGTCGCCAGCTCGTCGAGCCGATGGGTTGTCTGACCCCGAGCGCGGCGCGCGGCCCTCTTCAGCTTCTTCCTGGTTTTACGGCCGGGCTGGGGGGCCGCAAGGATCGCGACCCCTGCACCGATCACCGCGCCGAGCACGAGTCCTGACACGAAACTCAGGGCCTGCCGTTCATCCACCGATTCCATCGACTTCCCTCCGCGTTGGGCGCACTTTGTTGTGTATATTAGCGTCAATTGGTCAACGCCCCGACAGGAGTCACGATTGGTCAAAAGTGCAGGCATGACCCGCGAGATCGTGGTCCCCGCATCCGTCTTCGAGGCTCTTCGCTCCGAGCTCTCCTCGGAAGCAGGGACGCTACAGACGGTTCGGGCACTTCACCATGCGGGTTATC
>JAKMDG010000095.1 GCA_022428035.1 Longimicrobiales bacterium | reverse complement strand
ATCTTGCGCTGCTTCCGGTGGCAGGACGGTGGGAGATGGGAGACGGAGGTCTTCTTCTACATCATTCGGGACGGGACAGCGGAAGGCATCGAGTTTGTCAGCCGTTCCGGAAATACCGCATTCGATTTCGAGGCGATGGGCGCGGTGGACTGCGCGGGCAATGGTCGATTCGGTCCACTGCCCGACGACCTGCCGTATGATCGCTTCCCGATCAAATTCAGTTTCCGCCCACAAGGCACTCCGATGATGGAGTTACCGAATCCAGGCAGACCGACCGAGGTGACGAGCGAACGATGAGAGTACGCATGTTGGGGACGCGGCGGCTGATGGTCGCTGCGATGGGTGTCATGGTGACAGGGCTCAGCGTGTCCGCCGCCGCCGCGCAGGACGAGCTGCCGGGCGTGAGTCTCGGACTCGTCTATGCGAACAGTTACCTGCCCGCTCTGGCGGTGCAGCCGTTCTCCGGCGCGTTCGGCGGAGACTTGATCGCCCCGCAGGTCGAGGCGATTGTCGGTCGTGATCTTCGGGGCTCCGATCGCTTCGAAGTCATCGACTCTCTGCCCGACGCGATGGTCGGCACGCAGGTCGACTACGCCCTGTGGGACCGTCTCGGCGCTGTCTGGCTCGTGACCGGAGAGGTCGAGGGAGCCGGTGACGGGTACATGCTGATCGTCGAATTGCACGACGTCGTCTACGGTGAGGTCCGTGACCGGGGTCGCTTTCGGCTTCCCGCGCAAACGGATGACGACTTCCGTATGGCGGTCCATCGCACCTCTGATGAGATCGTTCGCTGGGCTACCGGTGATCCGGGGATGGCCGCGAGCCGTATCGCGTTCACGATGGTTGGCAATGACGGCAACAAGGAGATCTACGTCATCGACTCCGATGGCGAGAATCTCGAACAGGTCACCGACTACAACTCGCTCACGGAGTCGCCGACATGGTCTCCGGACGCGTCTCGCATCGCCCTGGCATCGTGGAAGACCGGTGTCCCCAGGATCTACGAAGTTGACCGCTTCGGGACAGAGCTTCGGGCGCTACCCGCTCTTCGTGGCGCCGGCGACTACGTCACCCCTGCCTACCATCCCGACGGCCGCACACTCGCGTTTACGGTGAATGGGAGCGCCAGCCAGAGTGGGATCTTCACCTACGACCTGGAACGTGACTGCTGCCTTGCGTTCCTGTCGGGTGGTCCCTGGTACGACATCTCGCCGACCTACTCGCCCGATGGCCGATGGCTTGCGTTCAATACGCTTCGCTTCGGCGACAATGTGCCGCAGGTCATGATGATGCCGTCTGAGGGCGGAGCCGCGGAAACGCTGTCACCGTACGAGTACGGTGGCGGCGGGTTCTACGCTGCGCCCGACTGGTCCCCCAACGGAGACCTTGTAGCATTCCACGGCCGGATCGACCGCCGCGGGCGCTACCACATCCTGGTGGCCAACCTCGAAGACGGAGGGCGTGTCTTGCGTCAACTCACGTCGGAGGGCAACAACGAAGCCCCGAGCTGGGCTCCGGACGGGCGCCATCTGGTCTTTGCGGGCGAGCGCAGCTGGGGGTTCGGTCTCATGATCGTCGATGTCGCCACAGGGCGTGTTCGGTCGCTCTTGGGCGGGCGGCGGGTCGACCTGCCGGACTGGTCTCCCGCGCTTCCACCTGCATGAGTCGTGCCCCGCTGGACGCCGTTGTGAAAAACAGGATCGCGTGGCGCCCGACCCGGACCTTTGAGGTCTCGCAAGAACGTTGCATTTCCAACACTTTCCCCCTAAGTAGCTAGGGGCTGTTCACCCTGAAAAAGGGCGTTAGCTTCGAAGCGTCCGCCGGCGCAGCCCGCTCGCGTCAGCTCTTTCCACCAGTTGTTCGACCCAGGAGTTGGGATGATCGTTCGTCGTTTCTTCGTTACGGTATTTACAGCTACGCTCCTGGTGGGCGCATGCGGAGGTGACCCACCTCCTCCGCCGCCGCCGCCGCAAGCTGACCAGGACTCACTCCAGCGCTACAACGACTCTGTTGCGGCTGCTGAAGCTGAGCGTCGTGCCGAGGCTCAGCGCCTTGCGGCTGAGCGTGCCGCCGAGGCTGAGCGTCAGCGCGCAGCACGCGCGGCACGGGCCACCCTTGAGGAGATGGTTTTCTTCGACTACGACATGTCGGAGATCCGTGATGATGCTCAGGCCTCGCTTCGTGCGAAGGTCGACATCCTCCGGGCCAGCCCTCAGGTGCAGATTCGCATTGAAGGCCATGCGGACGAGCGCGGCTCTACTGAGTACAACATGGCTCTGGGCAACCGTCGTGCCGAGGCGATCCGACAGTTCCTCGCAGGCTTCGGCCTCGCGGAGAACCGCTTCGAGATCGTGTCCTTCGGGGAGGGTCGTCCTCTCCAGCAGGGCTCGACGGAATCGGACTGGGCGCGCAACCGGCGCGGGCAGTTCGTGATCACCGCCGGTGCCAACGCGATTAATCCCGCCAACTGACGGCGTGACCTTTGCGGACCCCTCCTCCGGTACGCCGGGGGAGGGGTCGATGCGTATGATGAAGAGAACGGTTCGAACGATGACGGTCCGTATCGTGGCGACGATGGCTGTCGCGTTCACATTCAGCGGTTGCGCCATGAAGGGCGATATCCGGCTGCTCCAAGAGGAGCTCCGGGCGAT
>JAKMDG010000017.1 GCA_022428035.1 Longimicrobiales bacterium | reverse complement strand
TCGATGCCCGGCCTGAACTTCACTTCCTTGACCCTGATGGTGTGCTGCTTTTTCCGTGCCTCACGTCGCTGCCGATCCGCCTCGTACTTGTACTTCCCGTAGTCCATCATTTTGACCACGGGTGGACGCGCGTCGGGAGCGACCTCAACCAGATCCATCGCACGTACTTTGGCCCGTTCCCGGGCCTCGTCGATCGAGACGATGCCGACCTGCTCACCGTCGTCCTGAATCAGCCGGATGGGGCTGATCCTGATCTGGTCGTTGACACGAACTCGGTCCTTGCTGATGTCCTTTCCCTCCTATGGAGTCTCGATGTGAGTCCCTTCCGGGCCTCATCCTGCACTTCTTCCTGCGTCATACGAAAAAAACCCGAGACGAATCTCGGGCCGCGACCGAGCCGACTGCACGGGAACTGCGCCCCCGTGGCACCAACTCGAGCGACCCTCTTGTCAGTCCCGAGGGACCGTGAAGGTGGAGCCGCCGGTCAAACGGCTCACTTTCTCAAATGTGTTTCACCCCGAGAGATGATCGAAAAGATGACCGAGACCGTTCTCCCGGTCAACCGAGGGCACGACTCTGTATCTCGTCTGTTACCAGTGAGATGAATGCCTCGCGAGTCATCACCTCCTGCTTCTTTCCGGCCCCTCGTTTTCGGACCGCCACCGTGCCCTCTGCCGCCTCTCGCTCACCCACGACCCCCATGTACGGAATCTTTTGCGTCTCGGCCTCCCGGATGCGATAGCCAAGCGTCTCGCGTGAGTGAAGCGTTGAGCGCACTCCCGCAGCGGCGAGGGCGTCCGTCAGTTCCTGCGCACTCGCGTCCCAATCCTGTCCAACAGAGAGAATGCGTACCTGCTCCGGGGCGAGCCATGTGGGAAATACACCTGCATAGTGCTCGATCAGGATGGCGATAAAGCGCTCGAATGATCCACATACGGCCCGGTGGATGACCACCGGGCGATGTGCCGTGTTGTCACTCCCCACGTAGGTGAGATCGAACCGCTCAGGAGCGTTGTAGTCGAGTTGGATCGTGCCGAGCTGCCAGCTGCGGCCGATCGAGTCCGTAACGTGGAAGTCGATCTTTGGCCCGTAAAAGGCACCGTCACCCTCCTCCACGTCGTACTCGCATCCCGTAGCCTCGAGTGCCTCACGCAGCGCCGACTCGGCGTGGTCCCATTGCTCGTCGCTCCCGATCCGCATCTCCGGACGCGTAGCGAATTTCACCCGTGACTCGAGACCGAACGCCTCGTAATGCCCGAGGATGAAGTCCGTCAGGAACTGGACTTCTTCCGCGATCTGATCCTCACGCAGGTATACGTGGCAGTCGTCCTGAGCGAATTGCCGCACGCGGGTCAAGCCGGATAATGCCCCGGACAGTTCGTTGCGATGAAGTACATCGAGCGTGGTGAAGCGCAGCGGCAACTCGCGATACGAATGCGTTTCGGACGCGTAGTACAGGTGATGGGATGGGCAGTTCATCGGCTTCAGTGACATGTCGTGCTCACCCGATTCGTTGTCGAGCACCAGGAACATGTTCTCCCGGTACTTTCCCCAGTGCCCTGACTGCTCCCAGAGCTCCTTCGTGTACAGCAACGGCGTCTTCACCTCGAGGAAATCCTTATGCTGCCGTCCTCTCACGAATTGCTCCAGCGTGTTGTAGAGCACCGTGCCACGAGGCGTCCAGAATGGAGCACCCGGCGACACCGGGTGGAACTGGAAGAGTCCCAACTCACGCCCAAGTCGCCGGTGATCTCGTCGCTTCGCCTCTTCGAGCCGATGCAGATGTTCTTCGAGCTGGCCTTTCTTGTGGAACGCCGTCCCGTAGATCCGCTGGAGCATCTGGCGCTTCTCGTCGCCTCTCCAGTACGCACCTGCGCCCGACAGCAGCTTGAAGTGCTTCAGCCTCCCCGTGCTCGGAACGTGCGGCCCCTTGCACAGATCGAGGAACGGGCCGTTCTCATAGACCGTGATGACCTCATCGTCGTCGAACTCCTCGAGTCGCTCTAGCTTGAGGGGATCGTCGCTGAACAGTTCACGTGCCTCGGCCTTGTCCACCTGGCGGCGCTCGAAGGGCTGATCGGCCTCCGTGACCTCGGTCATCTTCTGTTCGAAGGCCTCGAGGTCCTCCGGCGTGAACGGCTCGTCTACCTCGAAGTCGTAGTAAAAGCCATCATCGATCGCCGGCCCGAAGCCGATTCCCGCCCCCGGTCGGAGTTCACGAACGGCCGTGGCCAGAATGTGGGCTGCGGAGTGCCGCAAGACACCGAGAGCGGCCGGATCCCGTTCCGTGAGGATCTGGATGTCGGCATCACCCTCGATCGGCTCCATGAGCCCGATCGTGTCGTCATTCACGACGGCAGCCACGGCTGCTTTCGCAAGCCCGGGGCCGATTCTGGCCGCAACGTCGCCTGCCGTGGAACCGGCCGGCATATCGAGAACGTCGCCGTTCGGGAGCGTGATCTTGATCTGTTCGCTGGACATGACGTGATGGGTTTGTGGACGTGGGATCTCAGGTCACCCACGGGCATCAAAAAACGCGGCGCCCGAGATTCAGGGGCCGCGTCTCGTTCCGGGTTCGGCCTAGCCTAACCGACGAGCGCAGCGCCCCGACCCGTAGTCTGGCCGGTGGTCATGCTCATGATTGTCAGGCACATACCGAGCACCCAAAACTCCTGCGTTCATGGTGGAAGCGAAGGATGGTGGGAGCCCCGTACCGGGTCAACCGCGTGGCCGTCGCGCGGGGTGGGTGCGCCTCAATACTGGCTGTTGGGTACATCGATCGCCTCTACGACACGGCCCACGAACTCGTTCATGTACTCGGCGTACTCGACACCTGGACTCGGGCCCAGCCGAACGATGACCAGATCGCTGGACGGGATGACCACTGTGTTCTGACCCATGAACCCTGCCGGCCAGAACGCGTCACGCGGAATCCGGTCGTACTCCCCACCCGCGTTGAGCCAGAACTGACCACCGTAGTTTCGAGCCTCACTCGCCGGCGCAGGGGTGCTGATGAAGTCGACCCAGCCTTCGGGCAGGATCCGCTCGCCATCCCAGACGCCGTCCTGAAGATGAAGCAGCCCGAAGCGAGCCCAGTCGCGGGCCGACATGTAGTCGTAGCCCGTCAGAATAAAGTTTCCCCACGCGTCCGTCTCGAGCACCGCGTTCTTGATCCCGATACGGTCGAACAGAGCGGTCCATGGGAAGGCGTGGTAGTCCTCGCCCCTCGACTCGACCGTCTGTCGGACGATCCTGCCGAGCGTGAGCGGATCCGAGTTCAGGTAACGCCACCGCGTGTTCGGCTCGACCGCAGCCGGGAAGCTGACCGCGTGATCGAACACGTTGATCCCGTCGAAGTAGATCCGGAAATGATGGTTCTCGGTCGACAGGGAATTCTCGTTGCCGAGGCCGAAGTTGTTGAAGTCGAGCCCCGAGCTCATGTGCAGCAGGTCGGCGATCGTGATCTGACTCCGCGCGTCATTGGCCCACTCGGCGACCGGCGCCGGCTGGTCGAGGGAGAGTTCACCCTGCTGCACCAGGACACCAATCAGCGCGGCTGTAATCGACTTGCCCTGCGACCAGGAGAGGTGCGGCCTGTCGCGCGGTACGCCCGTTGCGTAGCGCTCCCCGATAATACGGCCCTTATGGACGACCACGAACGCCCGCGTATTCTGACCATGTTCGTGATTCGCAATCGCCCAGTCGAGTGCTTCCCTCAGCGCAGCCCGGTCAATCTCCGGCGGAAGTGCACCATCGGATCTCCGCTCGCCCATCGGCCACCGCTGCCACGACCGGTTGGGCCAGTCCGCCCCGACCTCGGAAGGCGTGAACTGCACGTTGTCCATGCCACGTGGTAGCACTGCGCACCCCTGATCACCGCTGAACTGGGCAGTGCGTGCGTGTGGAGAGCGTGGAGAAGACAACGTCACCCGCTTCCGTTCGTCGTCGATCTCGTACGTGAAGTCGTCGCCCCACCCGAAGTGGTCGAAGCGCCGCAGGTCTCCGGCCACGTGCAGCGCCGGGTCCCGACCCTGCACCCAGATCCCCGAACAGAGGATCTTTGCGTTCATCGCAAGATTGAACTCTGTCGGGTTTGCGTCGTCGGACGGCCACTGTCCCGATACTGGTGCGGCCACCAGAACCGCAAGAACTGCTGCGAGTGAGAGCCCCGGGGTCGGTCGCGTGCGCGTCATGCGTGTCACTCCGCTGGCTTCTTCAGAATCCGCCATCCGCCCATGGGGAGCAGGATGAGCCACGCGACGATGAGCAGCGTGCGTGATGGTCCGACTGGAACTGCGGTACCGAGGGCCAGAATCATGATGAAGGCTACCACTAGATAGCCGATCAACGGCTTCAGACGCTCGGCCTCGATAATTCGGCTCTTCGACACGCATCAGCCTCCGCGTGAGGGAGCAGTGATGGACGTGGGGCCCTCCGGCATGGCAGCAGGTGCGTAGACCTGGCCCATGACCGTATTGAAATCTTCCATGACACCATTGATCCTGACGATGACGCCGGGCAGGTCCTCCCACGATCGATCGATCTGGAAGAGAGCATCCGAGGTGGGCATCGACCCGGAGCCTTCGATCCCGCGCCAGGCACTCGCACCATCCGACGCGTCATCGAGGTCGTCGCCGAGCACCTCGAGCGTCTCGCGGAGCGCAGCCACAGCTGCCGCGAGCCCATCCGGCGCACGGTCCTCCAGCAGTTCGTGTACCTCGTCCAGGTGGTCGTCCATCTCACCGAGCGCATCCTCGGCGGCATCGACCACATGGGAGAGTCTGTACGACTCCATCATCGACTGATGCCGGACCATGAGGTCCCGCCTCCCCAGATTGATGCGTGGGTCCATGCGGACGGACACCTCGCTCTGCACGACGTCGGCGCCCGTCGTCATTTCGACGATGTACGCACCCGGCAGCACGCGGGGCCCGGTCCCTGTCGCCTCACCATCGGCCCCCGTCGCCTCGATGCGCAGATCCCAGATCACCTCATGCATCCCGGCAGTGCTCGGTGCGTCGAGCGCTCGCACCAGCGCGCCAGTGGCGTCCGTGACCCGGAGCTCGAGGTCCTCGGTGTCCGCCGTCAGGTGATACCGGATGCGCGCACCGGCAGGAGGATTGGGAGCCGCAAAGATGCCCGGCGTCCAGCCCTGCGGCGTGTACAGATTGTAGGAGGTAGCCCGCCGGATCGGGAAGATGTGCGCGTTCGACGCTACAACGCCCGCGTTGAGGTGCTCCAGCGGGCTGATGTCGTCGAGAATCCAGATGCCACGACCGTGTGTGCCGATGACCAGGTCGTTCTCACGCGGGTGGATCTTGATGTCGTCCACCGGGACTGTGGGCAGACCATTGTGCAGCCGAACCCAGTTGGCGCCGGCATCAGCCGAGGCATAGACCCCGATTTCGTTCCCCGCGAAGAGCAGGTTCGCGTTGTCCGGATGCTGCGCCAGCGCACTCATCGAGCTGACGGGGAGGCCGTTCGTGATCCGGATCCAGTCCTGCCCGAAGTTCTCGCTTCGGTAGACGTAGGCGTTGAAGTCGTCGTTGCGATGGTTGTCGAACGCAGCGAAGACCGTACCAGGCGCGCCGTGCGAGGCCACGATGCGGGTCACGTAGCTGTGCTCTGGGAGTTCATCCACACGCTGCGTGAGGTCCGTCCACGTCGCACCGCCATCCTGAGTCACCTGAAGACGCCCGTCGTCGGCACCGGTGTAGATGACGCTGGCATCACGCGGTGATTCGGCGATGGCGGTGAGGTTGCCGTACGAGGACTGTCCGTCGTTGCGCGACATCTGCGCCTCACCCCCGGGCACGCCCATGATCATGAGCGTATCACGGTCGATCGCCCACGTAAGATCGCCACTGATCGCCTCGAAGGTCTGACCCAGATCAGTAGACCGGAAGAGTACATTCGATCCTGTGTAGATGGTGTTGTCGTCGTGGGCCGAGAGCACGATCGGGGTGTCCCAGTTCCAGCGGAGATCAGGCATCTCTGCATCGGCACCGGGGCGCCCGATCGGCCGCATACGGGTGCGCTCCATGGTCTCGAGGTTCACGCGGGTCAGGTTGCCGCCCTGCGATTCTGCAAACATCAGCGCCGGATTGCTGGGGTGCATGACCGTGAAGAATCCGTCACCGCCATTCACGTTGTACCAGTCCCGAGTTCGGATCCCCTGATTGGACCAGGTATCGCTCGGCGCGCACCACGAGCCGTTGTCCTGTAATCCGCCGCACACGTGATAGGGTTCACGCATGTCGACGCCGATCTCATAGAACTGTCCGAGCGGCAGATTACGGAACTGATACCAGTTGTCGGATCGATCCCAGCTGATCGAGACTCCTCCATCGCTACCCAGGATCAGGTGATCCGAGTTCTCCGGGTTGATCCAGAGCGCGTGGTGATCGAGGTGAACCCCGTCCGCTGCATCGTTCGTGAACGTGCGGCCACCGTCAGACGTCCGAAACAGGTCCGAGCCGCCGAGATACATCCGCTCCGGATCATTGGGGTCGATCCGAATCTGGGAATAGTACATGGGGCGGTTGTTCGTCGTGGACCGGTGCTCCCACGTGTCGCCGC
>JAKMDG010000056.1 GCA_022428035.1 Longimicrobiales bacterium | reverse complement strand
GAGCCTCGATGGGCTGTCTCGACGCGATCATGGCGGTCTACGCGGAAGAGTCCGGCCTTCGCACGGCTCTCCACCGACCGCTGCCGCACACGGAAGAGCGCTGCCGCTCCGCTCCAGCGGGCGGCACCTGCGAGGCCAACATAGAGCTTGGTACGACAAACCGGGGCAGGTCACCCCGATAGCTCCGTTGGATAGAGCAGCTGCCTTCCAAGCAGCAGGTCCCAGGTTCGAATCCTGGTCGGGGCGCCAATCGCTCTCTCCGATTAGGGGATTCGGGCGGGCCAGGAAAGCGGCCTGCTCCGCCGCTTTCTGGAAACCGGCGGTAGCGGATATGACAGGGCGCCGTAGTCTTCAGAGAACGGGTGGATCGGTCGTGAGATGCTTTCCGTGACGGGGCCATGGAAGGGCGCGAACGAAGCCGTCACGTTCCCGAGGAGGACCGACGATGAGCGAGCAGAAAACGGACGATGCGACGAAAGCGGCGGCGGCGGCCAGCCTCGGGAGGCGCGAGCTCCTGGCGGGTGCGGGGACGGTCGTGGGCATGGCGCTCGCGGGTTCGGCGTGGGCGGGCGAGCACGACAAACATTCAGGACACGGCGGGCATTCCGGACACGCCGGACACGGAACAGCGAAAGCAAATTCGAAGCTCGTTCGCGCGGCCGACGAGTGCACGCGCACGGGCCGGCTCTGCTTCATCCACTGCCTCGAGACCTTCCGCGACGGTGATACGAAGATGGCCGATTGCGCCTGGGAAGTGAAGCAGATGATGCACGTCTGCGAGGCCCTGTCGGCGATGGCGAGCTACGACTCCCCCCACCTCGAGGCAATGGGCGCCGTCTGCATCAGCGTCTGCGAGGACTGCGAGCGTCAGTGCCGGGTCCACGAGGACCACCAGCAGGAGTGCAAGGACTGCGCGGATGCGTGCGCCGCCCTGGTCCGGGAGATCCGCGCGCTGTCCGCCTGAGCCGCGCCGGGATCCTTCGGGAGACGTGATCTCGACGGCGATCGAGCGGTCCAATTTGGACCTGGCTCGTGGGGTGGGTGTCACCTTCGCGCGTCGTCAATCCGAAAGCAGCCCCGACCAGGCAAGGGTCTCGTGTGCGAAGGCCATCCCCGTCGCCCCGCCTGCGTCGCGAGAAAGTCGGCTTCAAGATCGGGACGCGGTGGCGTCAGGACGGGGTGCTCCGCCGAGCTGGGAGTCAGGTCCGGTCCACCGGGGGCGAAGCAGGGCGGAGCTCGCGACTGGATCTCGACAGGGGCTCTCGTCGTCCGACGCAGTGGGAAATCAGTTGCGCTTCTTGTAGCGAAAGATGTCGTTCCGGATCTCGCGCGACCTGATCCGCGTGTTGGCGCGGATGATGTCCGACAGCCGAACGTCTTCGACCCATTCGATCTCGTCTTCCGAGAGCACGCGTCGGTACCAGAACCGATCGCCGTCACGGAGCGCTTCGAACTGTTCCGAGACGATCTCGCTGAACGTTTCGCCGAGCTGACTCTTTCCCGTCGGAGCCTCGGCGAGGCCGCCGGTGTAAAGGTCGATCGCCTCGACGTCCTCGTAGACCGAGGCGAGGCGTTCGTGGACGTCCGGGTCCGGATTCACCTCATCGAACTCGGAGGCCGGGGGCAAGCCGAGGGCACGTCGCGTCTCGTTGTAGCTTGGCAGGCCGTGGTCCCTTCCGCGCTGGATGTTGAGAGAAGCGAGATCGAACCCCCCTGCTCCCGGTGGGCCGAAGAGAAAGTTTCGAAGCTCATCGATCAGTCGGTGGTCGATCTTCTGACTGCGCTGCGCCGCCAATCCTCGCAAGATGGGTTCGATGCCCCCTTCCGACACGAGCCGGTCGGGCCGAAAAAAAGCGTCTCGGAGCGCGAGGTTTCCAGCAGGGATCGTTCGCCCCCTTGACGTCAATCGAAGGAGTTGGCTCGTGAGCGCGCTGTGCCCGAAGCGGTACGCGGCGGTCGAAAAAGCGTTCCCGATGCCTGCGTCCAAAGAATCGTCGTAGCCTCGGTAACGGTCGACGCCGCGTTTTCCCAGGAGTGTCGGCAGGAATTCGTCGAAGGTAATGACCTGCATCTCTGCGCCGACCATCTGGCGAGCCTTCTGGTAGAGCTCTTCGCCGCTCCACCTGGGGAACTCAGCTGCGAGAAGCGTGAC
>JAKMDG010000029.1 GCA_022428035.1 Longimicrobiales bacterium | reverse complement strand
CCCATAGTCGTTCGCAGCCGCCGTCAGGATGGACGTGTCCGTCGTCAGCGCCACGGCGGCCATCGCCCGGCGTTCCCTCGTAAAACGGACGACATACTCGGCTGCGAGGTGCTGGGCATCCGCGGCTGAGCCACCGTTGCCACACAGGAAGAGACGCCCGCCCCCCTCGACGGTCTCGGTAACCCAACCTGCATACGTCTCGACACCTCCGAGAAGTACGTTCGCGGCGCGGTCGACCACCCGGGCATGCTCATCGAAATGAGCCTTGAGGCTCTCCGAAACGCTCATGTTTCCCGCTCCGTCGGGCGCTCTCGCCGTGCGATGATCCCCCGAAAACGCTGCAGGAGCAGAGACGGCGCGGAAACGGCGGGGACAGGCAGCGGCTCGAGATCTTCGAGTACGCGCGACGGATTGACCCGGCACAGCAAGTCGAGCGCCTCGTGGCCGCCCCGCTCTTCGATTTCCGACCAGGCTTCCTTCTGGTAGATCTTGAGACGGGACTGGCCGTGGAAGTCCGAGGCCAGGTAGTCCGCCAGACCGAGGCCGATGATTCGCCACGCTACAGCCTGGGCATCGGAACCGTAGCGCCCAACGAGCGACCCGTAGTTCACCTGCAGTCGAGCCCCCGCCTCCTTCCACTGCTGGGGCAGCTCCGTCTTGTGGACCATGCCAGCGTACCGCTCCGGGTGGGCGATGATCGGCCGGTACCCTTCATCGCAGATGTGCTGCACGACACGTGGTGTGCCCGGAGGCACCTGGAGCCGCGGCCACTCTATCAGCACGAACGACGTGCCCGCCAGACGGGTCCGTGGGTCGGTCAGATCCGGCTCAGGGATGTCGACGAGAACCTCGTGACCCCTCCGGTACTCCACTTCCGGGAATTCCGCGTGGATCGCATCCCTCGCCGTTTCCCACGCCTTCGTGACCTCGTCGAGCCTCTCCTCCAGCCGCCCTGGCATCAGGGTGAGGCTCGCATCGATGTGCGGCGTGGTGATCATACGGCGAATCCCGAGCACGGTCATCCGCTCGACCGCGTCGAGCACACCCGGTATATGCCGGGCACCGTCATCGACACCCGGCACAAGATGGCTGTGGATATCGACGAGCGATGTGGCGTCGTACAGGATCACGTCACGCCGCCGATTGACACCAGCCGAGCCAGCTCCGCATCAGGATCATCGCACTCAAGGGCGGCCTCACAGGCATACGTCACCAGTGCATCCGCAGCGAGAAGATCAAAGGCAGCCGCGCGTACCCGCCCAGGCTGAGCGAGCGCCCGCTCGAGAGCCGAGCGTCCAGCAATCATCAGACTGGTCTCCGCATCCGCAGGTCCACCGGCCCCGAACGCCTCGGCGCGCACTCGGGCGCTGAGATCCTCGGGGGGTCGAGGACGACGGCTGGTGAGCCAGGCAACGTCAGTCAACCTGGCCCCCAGACAAGAGTCCTCGCACCGCCTCTGCACCAGCCGCCAGGGCATCATCGATCCGGGCAGGATCCTCAACCCCTGCCTGAGCCATGTGAGGTCGCCCACCCCCACGACCGCCAACCAGGGAAGCCACTTCGCGCACCACCGCGTCCGCCCGCACCCCGCGAGAGATCATGTCGTCGGTCACGAAGGCGAACAGGGCGTGCTTGTCCCCCGGCATTTCTGCTGCCAGAACCGCGACGCCGCTCTCGCCTGCACCCAGAAACGTATCACCCCACTTGCGGGCGTCATCGAGATCGCGAGCACGCAAACGCACGCCGCGGTACGAGGCCGTTCCACGTCCAGAAAGCTCTATGGCCTCTTCGGTCGCGATCTCCTCACCGCCGCCGCCCTGGGCGCGGACTTCATCAAGAAGCCGTTCGACCTCCGCCTTCTCGGCAAGGAGCTGCTCAGCTCGACGAGCAAGATTGTCCGGCCGGGTCTTCAACACAGCCGCCGCTACGCCCAGCGCCTGCTCCCGCCCAGCGAAGTACGAAAACGCACCACGACCGGTGAGCGCCTCGATCCGGCGTACCCCCGCCGCAACGCCAGATTCTGCCACAATACGAAAGAGGCCGATATCGCCGGTCGACGACACGTGCGTCCCACCGCACAGCTCCATGCTTACGCCTGGCACATGTACGACCCGAACGTTGTCGGCGTACTTCTCACCGAAGAGCGCCATCGCCCCGGCCGCGACGGCTTCAGCGTAGGGGCGGACATCGATCTCGACGGGATGATTGCCCCAGACGCCTTCATTTACGATCCGCTCCACCTCGGCCTTTTCCTCGTTCGTCATCGGAGCCGTGTGGGCGAAGTCGAAGCGTAGACGGTCGGCTGCCACGAGCGATCCGCGCTGCACCACATGTTCACCGAGCACAGAGCGCAGAGCCGCATGCAACAGGTGCGTCGCCGTGTGATTGCGGATGGTGTCGCCCCGTACGCCCGCGTGTACAGCCGCCCGGACACGCAGTGATGCCACGCCGTCAGGGAA
>JAKMDG010000023.1 GCA_022428035.1 Longimicrobiales bacterium | reverse complement strand
GCCCGGCGCCGAAGCGTCGCGTGTCCGGTATACGAGGCGACGTTGACCGCCGGGGGTGTCGCCTCGACCCGGGCGAGGAAGTCCGACAGGGGATAGTCGGAGCCCCCGTCCTGCCCAACGACCACCGTGGTGATTCCCTGACTGACTGCCGCCTCGGCAGAGCCCATCCCGGTCAGCAGTCCACCGTCGTGATGGCTATGGGTGTCGATGAACCCCGGTGCGAGTATCGCACCCCCACCCTCAACGACGGTCTCTCCTCGGCTCGGTTCCAACTGGCCGACACCGATGATCCGGCCATCGAGAACACGAACCGCTCCGGGGTAGGGGGCTCCGCCGGTTCCGTCGACGATCTGCACATCGGTAAAGAGCGTGCTCTCCGGAGGGGCAGGGGCAGTGCAGGCCCACGCCAGCCCGGCGGACAGTCCGAGGAGCGCGAACCCTGAGCGTCTGATTCTGGTCTTAGCGCGTTGCGATGTCATCCGGCCAAGGTATGCGTCATCTCACCGGACCACGAGCGGGGGACTCAACGTTGATTCCCCTGCCAACTCTGGCCTGACGGTCGACAAGGGATCTCTCCGCGTCCGGCCCGGCGAGGTCTGCCATGGATTGAACGGGTTTGCGCCAGCCGGAAACTCAGTGAGCGCTGCATATGCGGAAGATAGCTGGGGCGAGGTAGGGGGTGCCCAGCGGGAGCGCTGGGAAAAGGCAAGAGGAACCGCTGGCAGGGGTGCATTGTGATCGACGACCTGTTAGAGGTCAGTGCGTCGTCATCGGCTGTGGGAATGCGCGGACGGGTTAGAGGCTTCTGGCGGACGAATTGTAGGGCTGCGGTAGCTCATCATCCTCAAGGCTCGATGGCACCAGGCAGGAACCCCTCAGGCTCGACCTTGGGGACCGGTACGAACAGGATGTCGACCCCGAACGGCATGATCGAGGTGATGGGTCGCTCGGCCCAATGGCCTCCTTCAGGAAAGCCCGCCTCAGCGGATACTGAGTATCTGGAGGCGGTCTCGCATCCCTGTTGCCAGTCTGCGGGGACCGTGTCGATTCCGATAGTACATCCAAGCGCTCGCCGCGTGTCGGTCAGACGCGAGCTTTTGAGCATCGCTGTAATAGGCCTTGAGACCAGCTTCACCGACCGGCCCGCTGCCATGCCATTGCGTCGCGTGCCGGACGAGAACTGCGACGTCGTTCAGCGCGCGACTGAGGCCCGTGCCCGTGGTCGGGCTGACGGCCTGGTGCTCCTCCCCAATCGCGATGACTCCGGCTGACCAGGGTCGATGCAAACGAGCGAAGGTGGTCGGCACCACTTGGACCTTGCTCGCCAATCGGAATGAGCCGATCCGATCGACCAGGGCGGGGAAGTGTTGCTCGAGTGACCCTATCATATCTGACTTCAGGGTCCTGACGAGTGGCGCCTTCACGTCTAATTGGGAAAACAGATTGACCCGCATCCGGTCGCCAATACGAAAGATCGTCAGATAGTCGAGGAGTTCATTGTTACAGCTCAGGTTGTAGTTGAACCCGGCGAAGTCAAACTGCCCATCGATTGCCTCGATATCGAATCCGAAGCTGAGTGAGCGAAGCGAAGTAATCACACGACGGTTGATCCCTGCGGCCTCGACCAATCGGTCTGAACCACCGGTGGCGAGAACGATCAAGTCACCCCGCCGTACCGAGCCGTCGTCCATCACCACGCCGCGAATCGGGGAGCCATGAAAGCCTGCCACCTTCCCCTGCAACTGTTGTACCGATGACGGAAGCTCTGCGATCAGGCGATTTACCGTAGCGCCATATTCGATACCGTACTGTTCGACCGTATCGAAACTTGTTTCAAGCGCCGAAATCGCATCGTATGATCGAACCGGACCGATTGGAGGGTCGCACGGCGCCCGAAACTCGAGCAGCCCGAACTGTCGCAGGATCTCAGCTTGGTCCGCCTCGATCTTCTCCGCCCTGAATAGGTTCGGGTAGTCGAAGCGACGATCGATGAGCAGTACCTTCATCCCGATATCGGCAAGCGCGTGACTCAGGCATGTGCCAGCGAATCCCGCCCCGATGATGACGACATCCGAGTGTCCGCTCATTTAGAGAGATCGAGTTGAATCATGAAGTTCATACTCAAAAAATGTCGTGGTGTGATCAAGCGTCGTTTGCGCAGGCTGCTGGATATCCCGCCGAACTATGTGGGTGACAACGGGTGTCTTCGAGCAGCGGCATCATTCGTGACATGGAATCAGGTGCCCGGCGACTACATCGAATTTGGAGTCTGGCACGGATATTCTTTCAGCGTTGCATACCAAGAGATCATCCGGGAACGAACCCATCACCTCTCTCTTGGTTACTCGTCACCCGAATATGACGCATGGGCGGCCGGCAGGCCTAGGTTTTTCGCCTTTGACTCGTTCGAGGGTATCCCCGACGACTCGGGCGCGGAGCGCATGGTCGACTATGAAGCTGGCTCCTACGCGGCCACGGAGGAGGACTTCACGAATTCCATCGAGGCCAAAGGGGTGGACTTATCCGACGTGGTTCTTGTGAAGGGCTGGTATCAGGACACATGTACGATGGAAACGAAGCGTCAGCACGGACTGGACCGAGTCGCCGTAGCCCTCATCGACTGCGATCTGTACGAGTCTACAGTGCCGGTGCTGGACTTTCTGACTGATATTGTGCAGCAGGGCACCATTCTGATTTTTGACGACTGGTTTCGATTTCGTGGGGATCCACAATCGGGGGAGCAAAGAGCGTGTCAGGAGTGGCTGGAACGAAACCCGCAGATTGAACTGATCGAATTCTGGAGGCAGGCGCCCCAGGCCGTGAG
>JAKMDG010000019.1 GCA_022428035.1 Longimicrobiales bacterium | reverse complement strand
GCGTGGAAGTCGCTCGGCAGCGTCCTGCAATTTCCGCCTAGCTCGACGGTAACGCCGGCTTTGCCAAGCTCTGCCATCTTGGAGGCGGGGTTCGCGCCGCCGACGCCAGAACGGAAGACCAGATCCCATGGCTCCCCCATTGCTGCGGCAAGTTCCAGGCTCTGCGGGTTGTCTGCGGCGAAGATCATGTGTGCGAGGTAGCTATGTTCGCCGCCGGAATGCACGGCGATCTGCAGATCGCACGTGTCCTTCATGCCCAGCCAGTGTGCCCATGCGGCACGCTCCGTCGGGTAACCGTCCGCGGCACCCGGATACATCCGGTTCATATCGTAGGTGAAGGAGTCCAGGGGGTCCCCACGTTTTCCGGCCTCGAAGGCTGGAACGTTCATGGCAGGCACGCCGATCACGGTTCCGCAGACCTCGGAGGGATCGAGCTGATCGAAAAGCCGGAAAATCGAGAATGCTCCTTCCGGTTCGTCTCCGTGTGTCGCGCCGTTGATCCAGAGACGAGGGCCGTCCTTTGCACCGTGGCAGACAAGTAGCGGGATCTCTTTGGGACGGCCGTCGGCTTCTGCGCCGACAGGCAGGGCTGCCCGACCGATCGTGCCGGCCTCAATGCGTCCGTTTCCGATTTCGAAAGCGTTTCTCATGGATGTTTCAGTCGTGGTTTGCCGAGACGCGTGTCTCGGTCAGGAGGAAGGGTACGCCGATGTCGCCGGCGAGCGTGCGCAACGTATGAAAGAGTTCGCGGTGCAGAGGGATGCCGTCGCGGAGCCGCTCAGAAGCCCGACGCTGCTCCGCCTCTCCTGGCAGCTGCAGGGGATGCTTCGAGTCAACGGGCTTAGCGCCCAGAACCTGCTGGATGAGTCGCTCGAGTCGCTCGTCGAAGGTTGGGCGGTCCATAAACGCCTCGATATCGATCGCGATCAGGGAATGCGCGACGTCGAAGTCCAGGTCGTCTTGGAAGACGTCCAAACCGAAGCGTGAGCCGGTCAGCACGCCGGTGATTACGTCGGTGATCAGGCTCAGCCCATAACCTTTATAGTCCCCGATCGGAAGCAACGGCCCCTGATCCGCTTCGCCTGGATCCGTTGTGCGACGGCCGTCGGGGGTGAGCGCCCAGGTGTCCGGTATTGGCCGGCCCTCCCGGGCGAGCCAGCGCATCATGCCTTTACCCGATTGTGTGAGCGCCATGTCGAGGACAAGAGGTCGATGGTTCGTCCGGGGGACGGCCAGTCCCCACGGATTTGTCCCAAGGACGGGTTGCGCTGCCCCCCACGGAGCCATCTCTGCTCCGGCATTGGTCATCGCGATACCGATGAGGCCCGCGTCGGCCGCCTGCTTCGCGTGGTAGCCCGAGGTTCCGAAATGGTTGCTGTGCTGAACGGCCACCATCGCTATTCCTGTGGCACGGGCCTTCTCGATCGCGCGAGACATGGCCCGGTGCGCCGATACGTAACCCAGCCCCTTCGCAGCATCGAGGAGCGCTGTGGACGTTCGATCGCTAACCCACTGCATCGGCGCGTTGCCAACCAGACCTCCGTTGCGCAGGCGGCGCGCGTATCGGGGGAGCTTTTCGAGTCCCTGACCCTGACCGGGGTGCCACCACAGGGCCGCCGTGACGATGCCATCGGCATTGATGCGGGCCTCTTCCGCGTTCGTGCCGAGGCCTGTGAAGAAGGCCTCGAGGAACGAACGGGTGGAATCCGCGGTGACCCGGACGGTTTCAACGTCTGACGTGAGTTCGTACACCGTAGCGTTTCGTGGTTGAGGATTCGCGCGAATCGTCCCCGTTCTCAGGGGCCGTCGCGACGGAAGCAGGCCAGGGGATTAGAACTCGGAGGAGGAAGGCGGCCAAGGTACGGTCGAGTCACGGGGCTGTCACCGGGATCTCAGTAGTATTGCCCATGAACCACTAGTCCTTGTACCATTGTTCAATCAAAAGCTGTACAGCAGCTATACAAACGGGTCCCATGATCAAATCTACGCTTCTTCTTGCCGCTCTCGTCCAGCTCTCACCGGGCCAGAACGATCTCGATGTTCAGAGCAACGTCACGTCCGCGGCTCGTTCGCGCGCCGTCACCACGGCTGTCGAATACAGCGGCGTGGCGCAGCAGCTCTCGGTGCCGGCCCCCGTTGTGGCTGCGCCTGACATCTCGATTGATGGGCGCCTCGACGATCTGGCGTGGGAGTCCGCGGCCATCCTGACAGGCTTCTCGCAGTATCAGCCCGTTGAGGGGACCGCGGCATCTGAAGAGACGATGGTTCGAATGATCGTCACCGATGACGCGTTGTATTTCGCGATCCGCGCTCAGGACCAGAATGGTGGTCCGCGTGCCACGCTGACTCAGCGGGATGGCTACGGTCGCTCGGATGATTATGTACGCGTGATTCTGGACACGTTCAACGATCAGCGTCGGGCCTACGTCTTCATGGTCAACCCGTACGGCATCCAGGGTGACGGACTCTGGGTCGAGGGCGGCGGTGGTCGCTTCGGCGACCCGATCGACTGGAGTCCAGACTTCCTCTGGGAGTCCTACGGTCGTGTCGACGACTCAGGCTACTCCGCAGAGATCAAAATCCCGCTGAAGACGCTGCGCTTTCCTAAGGCTGACGTGCAGGACTGGGGTTTGCAGATCCAGCGCACGATTCGGCGTACCGGGTACGAGTCGTCCTGGGCTCCGATCACTCAGGAGCGCGCGAACAAGCTGGAGCAGGCAGGCTCCCTGACCGGGCTTCGCGGTCTTGATGCTGGATTGTTCATGGAGATCAATCCGACCCTCGTCGGATCACGAACCGGAGAGTCTGCATCGGACGGTAGCGGCCTCGCCAGCGACGGTGGTCAGGGAGAGGTCGGCATGAACCTCACCTACGGTCTGACCTCCAATCTGACGCTGGACGGCACCGTCAATCCCGATTTCAGTCAGGTGGAGGCGGACGCAGGGCAGATCGCGGTAAATGAACGCTTCGCGCTTTTTCTGCCGGAGCAGCGTCCCTTCTTC
>JAKMDG010000159.1 GCA_022428035.1 Longimicrobiales bacterium | reverse complement strand
CTCGAATAGTCACGCATCCGAAGGGCCCGGTGAACATCGAGTGCCAACACTCTCAGTTGATCGGAATGATCCGTCGGGATGTCCGCCGGGAAGATCTCCTGCGCCATGCCTGGCTGGTATTTGCACTCATAGTCGAAAATCTCGTGCTCGGGCACGATCTCCCCAACGGGGAGCGTTTCGCCCCCCACCACCCCAACCGTGAACTCGCGACCTGCGTGGTATCGCTCGAACAGGACCACGTCCTCCCAGGTTGCACTGTCCGAGATCACAGCGTCGAGTTCGGCGCGATCATGCGCGAGGACGAGACGCAGGGACGAACCGCCACCTGCGGCCTTCACAATCACGGGCAGCCCGAGGGCCGCCTCGATTTCATCGCCTGTACAAGGCCCTACGAGCCAGTCCGGCGTGGGAATTCCGGCGTCCCGCAGTAGTCGCTTGGTGACTTCCTTATCCATGGCCAGCGAGCAGCCGAGTCGGTCACTGCCGGTGTACGCGACGCCCGCGATGTCGAGCAGCGCCTGGATCGTTCCGTCCTCTCCACTGCCTCCGTGAAGCGCGAGGAAGAAGACATCCACCGAGGCGAGGGACGGGTCCCGCACGAGTCCGACGATATCTCCCTCATCCATGGAGTCGAGCGCAGCGGTGTTCGGAGGCATCTGCCCCACACCGGACGCAACGAGTGCCGCCTCGGCCTCCGGGGCAAGCCGCCCGAGAACCGTGTCGACGCACACGACCTCATGGCCCGCCTCACGCAGAGCGGCAGCCACCTGCGTTCCGGACGCGAGGGAGACGTCACGTTCGTCGGACGTCCCACCCATGAGAACCGCGACGTTCATACCGCGTCGGCGGCGGTCATGCGGTCAGGGCGCGGACGAGATCGTATCGCGTGATGATTCCGACCAGCTCGCCCCCGTCACGAATCAGACAGGCTGCGTTATCACGAGCGAGGAGCGGCTTCACCTCATCAGCGTCGATGTGGCCGTCGAGAATCGGGAAGGGGGCGCCCATGATCGACTCGACAGGCTTGTCCAGCAGCGTCGGGTCATCGATGACCTGAGCCATGAGACGGCCTTCAGTGACCGAGCCGATACATGCTCCTCCACGCACGACGGGTAGCTGACCAATGTCATGGGCTGTGATGGCGGAGAGCGCGATCCGAACCGGCGTCGTAGGCTCCACGGTGACCAGGGAGCCGACCCGGCTGTCCTTCTCTTCCAGCGCCTCAAGGGCCGTGGTCCGCTTCGGCCGTTCGAGAAAGCCGTTCTCACGCATCCAGTCGTCGTCGTACGTCTTGCTCAGGTACCGCTCACCCCAGTCGCAGACAAGCGTGACCACAAACGCATCCGGATCATCAATGCGCTTGGCGACCTCGACAGCCGAGTGGACCAGCAGGCCGGCGGAGCCACCCGCGAAGAGGCCCTCTTCACGGGAGACACGGCGGGCCATTCGAAAGGCGTCGCCATCGCCAAAGGCCAGAAACTCGTCCACCACGTTGAGGTCGAGTGTGCCGGGGATCTTGTCGTTGCCGATGCCCTCCACCTTGTAGGGATGTCCCTCAACCATTTCTCCGGTGTTGAAGAACGGGGCGATCATCGATCCGTCAGGGTCGACGCCGACGATCTTCACATCGGGATTTTTCTCCTTCAGGAAGCGCCCCACACCCGTGATGGTGCCTCCCGTGCCGGCTGAGGCGACAAAGTGTGTGACGCGCCCCTCGCTCTGCTCCCATATCTCGCGCCCGGTCGTCTCATAGTGGGCGTTGGGGTTGGCCTGGTTGTAAAACTGATTGGCCATGACGGCTCCGGGCGTCTCCGCCGCAATACTCCTTGCCTTCACGAGGTAGTGGTCGGGATGATCCGGCGGCACCGCCGTCGGCGTAATCACGACCTCTGCCCCGAACGCTCTGAGCAGCTTCACTTTCTCGCTGCTCATCTTGTCGGGCATGGTGCAGATGCACTTGTAGCCTTTGAGGGACGCCGCCATCGCAAGCGCGAGGCCGGTGTTGCCGCCCGTGGCTTCGACGATCGTGCCGCCGGGCTTCAGCGTCCCATCGGCCTCGGCAGCCTCGATCATGGCCAGGCCGATCCGGTCCTTGATGGAACCGCCGGGACCGAAGAACTCGCACTTCGCATACACGGGCGTCCTGCTTCCGTCCGTGACGGACTGCAGACGGACCATCGGTGTCCAGCCAATGAGCTCGAGGACGCTGTTGTAC
>JAKMDG010000567.1 GCA_022428035.1 Longimicrobiales bacterium | reverse complement strand
GCGAGAAGAGGTAGTCACTCGCGGCCCGCGCGAGGACGAGGTTCTTGACCGAGGGCCGCCTGCTCATGCCGATCGAAGCCCGTCCGAAGCCGTCGTTCGAATACCCGTTCGTCGAGTAGCCGGAGTTCCCGGTGTGGATCACGGCGGTGATCCCCGACTCGTTCACCCGCGACCAGAAGCCGTCGAAGACCGGGTCCCCCGGCGGGCGCGACCCTTCGCGGGTCATGATCGCCGCCGGTCGCATGACGAAGACCCGCGCGTCGTGTTCGAGGACCCACTCGAGCTCTCGCTCGGCCCGCGCCGGATCGGCAAGGGTGATGTAGGGCGCGGAGAAGATCCGGTCGCGATGGTTGAAGCCCCAATCCTCGAGGAGCCAACGGTTGAAGCCCTCGAAGAGCGTCGCCACCGCGTCGATGTCGTGCTTGAGCGGCTCTTCGTAGAGAACGCCGAGGGTTGGAAAGAGCCACGTCTTCTCAATGCTCTGCTCGTCCATCTTCGCGAGACGCGCGATCGGGTCCCGGTAGTAGGCGGGCTGAGGTTCGAGATTCCCGCGCATCTGGTCTCGCGCCGGGACGCCAGCGGGGTTCCCGCGGTAGTACTCGTGGAGGGAGCCCGCCGGCCCCACCGGGTCGAAGAGCGGATTCGCGACTGACAGGTCGAGCTTCCCACCCACGACGTGGCGCTTCCGGCCATCGACCTCGGCCCACTGGACGCAGCGCGCGCGCATGGCCGCGGGGACGTGACGGGTAAAGGCGTCCGGGGCCTCGTAGTAGTGGTTGTCGCAGTCAAAGATGCGGGGCGTTTTTTCCATGACCCGTCGAGCATACCCTGAGCGCTCCGCCACGAAAAAGCCCCCGCAGCGGGTCCGCTGCGGGGGCTCTCTCTGAGTCAGAATCTCGGAGCGCGCCCTCTTCACAGGGCGCGGAGGATCAATCCTCGTCTTCGTCGACGATCTTGGACTCGTACTTCTTCTTGAGCTCGGCGGTCGTCTCGGCCGGAACCGCGGCGTACTTCTCGAACTCCATGGTGAACTCAGCCTTACCCTGGGTCATCGACCGCAGGTCCGTGGCGTAACCGAACATCTCGGAGAGCGGGACCTCGGCCTCGACCGTGGAGAAGCCATCCTCCTCCGTCGAGCCGCTGACCTGACCACGGCGCTGCATGATCGTCTTGAGGATCGCGCCCTGGAACTCGGACGGGCCTTCGACCGCGAGCTTCATGATCGGCTCGAGGATCTGGGGCTTCGCCCGGCCGTAGAACTCGCGGAACGCGCCCCGGGCCGCGGCCTGGAACGCCATTTCCGAAGAGTCCACCGAGTGGGACTGACCGTCGTTGATCTCGACCTTGACGCCGATCACCGGGAAGCCGATCAGGCGCCCCTTGTCGAGCGAGGCCCGGAAGCCCTTCTCGACCGCCGGGATGTACTCCGTCGGGATCGCGCCGCCCTTGATCGAGTTGACGAACTGGAAGTCCTTGTCTCCCTCGTCGTCGTCCGCGATCGGGGTCACGATGCCCGCCACCTTGCCGTACTGACCGGAACCGCCCGACTGCTTCTTGTGCGTGTAGGAGAACTCGGTCGGCTGCGTGATCGTCTCGCGGAACGCCACCTGAGGCGCGCCGGTCTCGACCTCGCAGTTGTACTCGCGCTTCATGCGCTCGACGTACACCTCGAGATGGAGCTCACCCATGCCCGAGATGACCGTCTCGTTCGACTCCTGGTCGACCTCGGTCCGGAAGGTCGGATCCTCACGGACGAAGCGACCGAGCGCCTTGCCCATGTTGTCCGCGGCCTTCTGATCGACGGGCTTGATCGAGAGCGAGATCACGGGCTCCGGGATGTGCATCGATGTCATGGCGACGTTGACGTTGCCGTCGGTGAACGTGTCGCCCGAGGCGCAATCGACGCCGAAGAGCGCGACGATGTCGCCCGCGTTCGTGTCGTCGATGTCCTGCATCTCGTCCGAGTGCATTCGGATCAGGCGCCCGACCTTCACCTTCTTGCCAGTCCGCATGTTGTAGACGGTGTCGCCCTTCTTGAGCGTCCCTTGGTACACGCGGATATAGGTGAGCTGGCCGTAGCGACCATCTTCCAGCTTGAAGGCCAGCATGACGAGCGGCTTGTCGTCGTCGATGTGGACCTCGACCTCGGCCTCGTCGTTGTCG
>JAKMDG010000557.1 GCA_022428035.1 Longimicrobiales bacterium | reverse complement strand
CGACTTCCGGACCCGATAACCCAGAAAGAGGAGCAGGCCCGCGACTACGTGCGTGACGATGCCCGCTGGCGTTGACCAGCCATAGAGAAAGACCGCCGCCACACCGAGCAGCAGCCCACCGGCGAACAGGCCGGTGCTCCATCGCTGTACCATGGACCGGACCTCTCCAGGGCTACGTCCTGCGACCGCATCGACGGTCTGCTTCTGGGCCCAGGAGGCGTCCGCTCCGAGTTGGGCCTTGGCTCTCCTCTTCTTGAGATGTGCCGGCTCCTTCCCGGGCCGGAAGCCCTTGGACTGGGGCTGCTGCATGCGCCGCTTCTTCGCCATTGAGTTCAAAATCCTCTCTGAGGTCAGTCGTGCCCGGGGGGTTACATCACCGGCCGCTGTGGCCGCACAATGAACAATCCTTCGTTGATACTCGAGACCACGACCATGCCACTTTCGAAGAAGGGCCAGGCGGTCCATGCGCCACCTCCGAATCCGGGTGGATTCTCTCCATATGGTGTGGTATCGAACCAGCCGATCTCCACCGGGCTTTCCGGGTCGGAGACGTCCAGCACTCGGAAGCCCGCCTGATAGTTCGCGAGGTAGGCTCGGGTTCCCGAGATATACAGGTTGTGATCGGTGGCCTGATCGGGACCGAGGTGCTCCGCGACGAGGATCGGATCGTCGAGCTCGCCCACGTCATAGATGAGTGTCCGGGTCCGATCCGCCGTGCCGACGATCTCGTCGAGTTCGTCGTTCACGTAGAGATATCGATGGTCTTCTGTCAGCCAGCCCTGGTGCACGTAGGCCGTGCCGGGGTGGCTCGCTGTCGAGATGGGCTCTGGGGCGGCCTTGTCAGTTACGTCCACGATCCGCATGGCGGTCTCGTTGGCTGCAAAACAGATCTGACGGCCCTGGTATGTCTCATCCGGGCCATGGTATACGGTGCACTGCGCGTCATGCGTCCGTCCGGTCCAGATCAGTCCCTCCGTGTCCGTGTAGCAGCCGGCGAAGGTCGGCTCGAGCGGATCGCGAATGTCGATCATGTGCAGCCCGCCCCCGCATGACTGTCCGCCGGTATTCGTGCCGACGGTGTACGCGAAGCCGGACTCGGTGTCGATGACCAGATTGTGGGCGCTGGCGACCCGGTCGTAGCGCGCGTCCGGCTCGAAGGTAGCCGGCGCGCCTGCGGCGCCTCGCAAACGCGTGAGGTCGAAGACCAGGAGGCCGTGATCGCCGGCTCCATCACCGGTCAGAAAGGCGAAGTCCCTGTAGACCTTGATGTCCCGCGCTGACGAGGGATTCGCGGGCATGAGGCCGACAAGGCGGGGCACCCCGGGCTCCGTGATGTCGACGAATGCCAATCCGGCCGACCGGCCCGCCAGCACGTACTCGCGACCGGTCCCGGGATCCGTCCAGCCCCAGATGTCGGTGATCCGCTCCCCAGGCTCTGCGCCAAGTGCAGAGAGTGGCAGGAACGCGACCAGGTCCACCCCGTCGCATGGGAAGCCTGATGCCTCTCCGTCTGCACACCGAACCGGCTCCGGGCCTGCAACCGTTCGAAGCCCTTCGCCCGCCTCGAGCCAGACGGGACCCGCGTCGGTGTCGAGATCGAACACGACGACGCGTCCATCGTCTCCGTAGACGCCCGGCGCACCAACGACGGCTCGCCCACCCTTCAGCGCGAGTGCGGTGCCAAACGCCGCTCGGGCAAGATCACCGGGTGCCAACGTGCGGCCTTGCTCCCAGCCCCGCGCGGTGCGGTTGAAGACGTAAACCCGCCCCCGACCGTCGTCGACGCGTGGTGCCCCGACCAGTAGCCGGTTGCCGTCGAGAGCCAGCGACGTCCCGAATCCGTCGGAATCCTGAGCAGCTTGGCCCGCGAGTGTCAGTTCTTCGGCCCGAAACCAGACCCCCTCGGGCTCATGCGTGAATCGGAGCACACGGTTTCGGCCGGGTGCGGATGCGAAGGCTTCGTCCCCCGAAGCCGAGAGAGCTACGGCGTTTCCGAGTAAGCCGTCAGCCTCCAACGAGTCGGCCACGAACTGGTGTGTCCGACTCCAGCTCTCGCCGCTACGTGCGAAAAGGTAGACGGCTCCGCCGCGGCCTTCGCCGGGAGTGCCCACGATCAGATGATCGTCGTTGATAGCCAGAGCCGCGCGAAGCCCCCCCGATTCCTGCCCAACGTCGAGGGCGGCCTCGAGGGCCCAATCTTCGCCATCGCGGAGAAGCACGTGGACTCTGCCTGGAGGGAGCGCCCCGCCCGAGACGGCCAGCCGAGTTCCGGCGGGAGAGAGCGCGAGGCTTCTCTGCGGCGGTCCCATGAGCCGCGTCAAGGTCGGCATATCCAGCCCGCCGACGGGGAGACCCGCCGAACTCCGTGAAGCTGATGGATCCAGTGGGAGGCGAACGCGAGGTGTCCAGCGGTCGCCGTCGTTCTGGTACACGTGCCCCGCTTCGCGTCCATCCGGGTCGCCGCTGCCGAGGAGAAGTAGATCTCCTCCTGCGGTCAGCTCATCGACCAGAGCCTCACCGGGATATCCGCCCGGCAGCTTCTGGAGGCGATTCGTTGCAGTCCAGGCACCGTCCGACTGGAGCCGGAAGACGAAGGCCACCGCAGGCCCCACGGCAGCACCCGGCTTGAGGACGACAACCTCGTCCATACCGGTCATTGTCACGGCGGCACCGAATCGGTCCTGCGCGGCGACAGGTGTGGCGCTCACCGAGAAGGTGACCACGCCGAAGATGAGGGCGGCTGAGAGGGAAAGCGGAGACCGGAGCACGAGTAGACTTGGGTCGGAGAGTTGAGGCTCGATTTGGCACGTGACGGACTCGTTCGTCGAGCGGCGTCGTCGACGGGAGGAACGGAACATGGATCGACGTCCTGTTCACGGCCAGCGAGTCGGATCGAGCCGTCCATGAACACACGGGGCCCACCACGACAGGTATGATGCTGCCCGGGGGCCTCAGGCCTGGAGCTTTCCGCCTCGGTAGATCTTCATGCCGGACTCCACTGTATACAGCAGCAGCCGGGCGTCCTCACGGCCGTGTGCGCGCATCAAGTCGAGCATCAGGTCCTCCTCTCCCGACCATGGGTAACCGTATACGACATCATAGTCATCGAGCGACCGCTCGAGCTCGAGGTATCCGGACGTACCTTCGCCGATGGTGCCGCTGCGCCCATCCCCGCCTGGAGGACTCCAGGCCCAACCCAGGGGAATGAAGCTGCCGACGGCAAAGCGCGCCTTCGATCCTGCGCGCTCCGCCAGTTCTCGGGCGACATGCACCAGAGATGCGTCGAGCTCGATTCCGTTCCCGTCGAACCCCAGGAGGTCGGCCATGATCGTGACCACGCCGGTCGCTGAGCCCCATTCGAGGAATCGGGCACCGGGCGAGCGGAGGTCGAGGAGGGCGGCCTGGACCGCGCTGTAGTCAGCCGCGACGAATGAGTGCCATTGATCCTGGCGAATCTCGATATCGAAATCGTGCCACAGGTCGCGACCTTCCTCGCAGAGCGCATTGATGCGCTCGCTCAGGGCTGCGTCCAGGTAGGGGGATTCTGACACGGTGGTTCTGGATCGGTCCGGACTACGAATCCCCGTCCTGCTCCTGCAGCACGTTTGACGTGGCTGCGAAGAACGAGGGCCCATCGCGGTCCACGATCTTCAACTCGAGCAGGCGAGTTCCGTCGGTGACCTTGCCGAGAATGCGGACGACTTTTGCGAACCCTTCGACGGAGTGCACGGTGGCGCCGACCTGAGGCGTCGTCGTGCTCACTTCCCACCCCTCCTGGGGGTGCGATTCGATGTCGAGGAGTTTGCGGGGCACTCGGGACGTGTTCTTGGGAAGCATGAATCCTCTGATCAGACAGTGTTTACGAGTTTGTGCAGGGCCTGAAACAGGAGTCCTGCCTCGTATGCATGATGGACCGGGCTGCCCGGCACATGATCTTTACTATGGTTGAACATCCGGGTGATCGTCACTCCACGCTGGGCAGAGGTGGGCAACCTCTCCATAAGGCGCATGCCCTCAGTGAAGGGCACCAGCCGATCACCTCGGCCGTGGATGATTTGAGTGGGAACCCGCACCTCGTGCAGACAAACCGAGGGATCCAGCATCGGCTCCATGGAACGACACGTGTCTGCGAGTTCCTTGGCGAATGCCCTGCACGCGGGAGCGTCAGGGCGGGGCTCGGTCGTCGGAGTTGCCAGGATGTCGAAGAGCGGCTGACGACGGGGTGCGATGGTCTCTCTCAGGTTCCGGATCATGGGATCGTGATACGGCTCCCACGCAGATACCCTGCGCCCGCTGGCCTCCGAGGCGAGCTGGCCCATGGCGTGGGCTACGTCGGCTGCGTCCTCGTAGCCCGGTACGCGCGTCAGGTAGTTTCTCGCAACGACCCAGCGGCCGTACGGATCGGGCTCCAGCACGTAGTCCTGCCCGTTCCACTGATGGCGACCGGTGAGCATGCAGGCCAGAGTACGTTCCAGACTGCAATACCCTCCGAAAAGAACGGCACCTTGTACGTCATCTGCCAATTCCTCCTGGGAGGCGGCGAGTATCGCGCTGACCCCGCCGAACGAAAAGCCGATGACGCCGAAATGATGCGGAACCACATCACTTCGGCTATTCAGGTATTCGACGGAGGCACGCACCGTAGGTAGTGTGACCCGAGGGCACACGGATAGTTCGCGCCACTCGGGCAGCCCGGGAACGAGTACGCCGACTCCGGTCGATGCGAGGGCTTCAGTGAAGCGAACCAGCTGGGGGTGGAATCGTCCCTTGCGGGAGACCCCGCCGATTGCGATCCAGGACTTCAGCCGAGATGATGGCTTGAGTGGTCGAACGAAGGTCGAAGGAACCTCCAGACCGTCCCGAGAAATCATGACCTGAGTGCTCTCGATCCCTGACGGACCGCGCTTCCAGCTCTGAGCGTAGCGAACGGTTCGCATCAAGGATGGCTGCTTCATCACGCTCCCGAAGAGGGCTGCCTTACGCGACCCGGGTGGAAGCGCAGCTGGTGCACGTCACGCGAGCCACCCCAGAAACAAGAACGGCGGGGATCCCGCAGAAAAGAGATCTCCGCCCACGACATTGGTCTGAGTTGTTACGAATCGTAGCGCTTAAGGTGTGGCGAGATATTCATCGAAAGTCAAACGAGACCCCCGCTACATCTGTTTCCCGTTACCTTCCCCGTGTGAGACTAGCGACGAGCCCTCGTTTAAGAGGGCCGGCACTCACGCATGATTCTGCGCCCGCCTACTCGAGCCGCCACAACTGGTCGGCCGGCCTGCGAGGCGCCTCCCATCTGGATTACACATTGGCGTTCGCCGCACTGAAGTTGCACCCGACCCTGCTCAAAGGGGTCGATTCCCTGGGCTTTGCCCACCCTACACCCATTCAGACCGAGGCCATCCCGTACGCGCTGGAAGGCCGGGATCTCCTCGCCTGCGCAGCGACTGGAAGCGGCAAGACCGCGGCCTTTCTGCTACCGATCCTCCATCGTCTCATCGACAAGCCCCGTGGCACTACGCGGGGGCTCGTGCTCGCACCGACGCGTGAACTGGCACTGCAGATCGCCGCCGATCTCCGCGATCTGGCGCGGTATACGGGCGTCACGGCCGCGGCCGTGCACGGGGGTGTAAAGATGGGCCCTCAGGAGAAGGCCTTCCGCACAGGCGCCGACGTGATCGTCGCAACGCCGGGGCGTCTGCTCGACCACTTCCAGTATGATTATGCTCGTCTGGCGGGACTCGAGTACCTCGTGCTGGACGAGGCCGATCGGATGCTCGACATGGGCTTCCTGCCCGATATCAGACGGATCCTGCGGCATGTGCCGAAGCCTGAGCAGACACTCTTCTTCAGCGCTACGATGCCCCCGCCGATCGAGAAGCTGACGCGAGAGATTCTGGACCGGCCTGCCAAGGTCGCGCTTCAGCGAAAGGCCGCTCCGGCCGCCGGGGTCAGGCAGCTTGCCTATCCGGTCGCCGCAAGCCTGAAGGGGGCGCTCCTGGTCGAGCTTCTGAACAGCGGCGGCATGGAGGAAGCCCTCGTGTTCACCCGAACAAAGCATCGAGCCAACCGCCTCGCGAAGCTGCTCAATCGCAAAGGCATTACGGCGGAACGCATTCACGGCAACCGCTCGCAGTCTCAGCGGACGAAGGCGCTTGCCGGGTTCAAGCGGGGTGACTTCCGTGTCCTCGTGGCGACCGATATTGCGGCTCGAGGGATCGACGTCGAGGCACTTGGTCACGTTGTCAATTTCGACGTTCCCAACGTCGCGGAGGACTACATCCACCGGGTTGGCCGGACGGCTCGTGCTCAGCTGACGGGCGAGGCGTTCACGCTGGTATCCCCTCAAGAGCGGGACGATTTCGCGAAGATCGAGCGTGCGGTGGGGTCAAAGATCGAGCGTGCGAAACTCGACGGATTTGCTTACGACGCGACCGCCGAAGCGCCCCTTGAGGTACCTCGCGGTGAACGGATCCGGGCCATGCAGAAGAAGCGTGCGGAGGATCGGGCTCGTGCCGCTGCGAAAAAGAAGAAGTCGGGTTCGTCATCGACGAACAGCGGCGAGGAGGACTCGAGCAGGTCGTCCCGTCCCCGTCGGAGACGGTACGGTAAGCGGCGCGACTGAGAAGGCATTCCGGGAAGCCGCCTCTATCCGTCCCGAGCGGCTTCCGGGATCTTTCCTTCTATGAAATCGCTCGACGCCCTGCGTGGTCCGGTCTATCGGATCATCGACCCCATGGTGCGCTGGATGGTCGCGCGGGGGATCCACCCCAACCTGGTCACGACGTTCGGCTTCGTCTGCGTCGTCGGGGCGGGGTACCTGTACCATCTGGACCACGTCCGGTGGGCTGGTATCCTGGTCTTGCTGGGTGGCATGTGGGACATCTTCGACGGTCAGGTTGCCCGGGCCAGTGGGATGGCCTCGAAGTTCGGGTCGTTCTACGACTCGACGCTCGATCGCATCAGCGAGATCGTCGTCTTCATGGGTCTGCTGTCGCTGTACAACAACTACGGTCCCGTACTCGCCGATGTGTGGATGATCTACGTGATCTTCGCCGCAATGGGCGGGTCGATCATGGTCAGCTACACGCGCGCTCGTGCCGAGAGCCTCGGGCTCGACTGCAAGGTAGGACTCATGCAGCGGCCCGAACGGGTGGTACTGTTAGGGGCCGGTTCGTTGCTCTTCGGGCTCGATTTCGATGGCGTGGTCCTGAAGTCGGTCATCATCCTCGTTGCTGTTCTGACGAATCTGACAGCGATTCAGAGGATCATCTGGGTGTGGAGAAA
>JAKMDG010000536.1 GCA_022428035.1 Longimicrobiales bacterium | reverse complement strand
CTACACCGAGGACGCGGAAGACAGGCTCGACGACGCTGAGGACGCGGATGACGAGGCTGAAAAGCAGGCCTACTTCCGAATGGCCCTGGAGCACGCTCAGTCGGAGATCTCCGAGAATCCCAACAACCCGCTCGGCCACCGTTTAGCTGCCCTGGCGGCCTTGGGGTTGGGACAATACCCGGAGGCCGGAGCCCACTTCGACAAGGCGATGGAGCTCTACCCACTCTATGAATTCGAGGACCAGTCGATTCGTCAGTCGGCCTGGGTGGATCTGTACCAGGAGGCCTCCCCGCTCGTGGGAGCCGGAGACTATGATGGTGCGGTGGCGCTCTTCGAGGATGCCCATGCCATCTTCAAGGATCGCCCCGAAGTCATGATCACGGTGGCACAGCTCTACGGCTCTCTCGGTGAGTTCGGCAAGGCGATCGACTTCATTGGGCAGGTTGACGCCTTCATGGAGTCCGAAACGGCTGCTGTCTCAGACTCGGCAACGATGGCGGGCTGGCAGGAGCAGGCCTCGGTGTTGCCGCTTCTCGAAGCTCAGGTTCTGGCTGCCAATGGTCAGTATGATGAGGCGGCGGATGCCTATCGAGCCCTCATGGCGGCAGATCCGGACAACATCGACCACATCAGAAGTCTCGGCACCGTACTGATGGACGCGGGCCGAGATGAGGATGCGCTCGAGGTATACGAGCAGCTGATCTCGAAGCCGGGCCTCGACGGCGAAACCATGTTCGCGATCGGTGTCGGGTTTTACTCGGCCAATGACTACGTAAACGCGGTTCGGGCCTTCAGTTCGGCGGTGGACCTGCACAATACGGATCGGGATGCCCTGGAGATGTGGGCGCGCTCCCTGCTCCTGAACGAGGCCTTCGCCGACATCCCGCCGGTGGCAGAACAGTGGGTCGGGCTCGACCCCTACAGCCAGAACGGCTGGCTGATCTGGGCGCAGTCCGCGAACCAGATCGAGGACGCTGAGGCCACTCAGCTGGCCATGGGGACAGCGCAGGAACTGGAAGTCAGCCTGGACCAGCTGCAAATGCAGCGCTTCGGTGGCGGAGGGGCCAGGGTCAGTGGCTCAGTGATCAACAAGACCCTTGAAGAGGGCGCAGCTGTCTCGATGGTCTTCACCTTCTATGGAGAAGGGGACGCACCCCTCGGTACGGTAAGCACCTCGGTCACCGTGGGCGCTACCGATATGGCCGAACTCGTCGACGCGCAGTTCGACTCGGCAGAGATGGTCTGGGGCTACAGCTACGAGCTCACGATCGGGTAACGAGCGACGCGGGCGGTTTGTAGCGGCCTGCCGTGTGCGAGGAGTCCCGGTTGGACATGACGTCCAGCCGGGACTTTGTCGCGTACCGTCGACTGGCAGGCATGTCGAACTCGCCGCCGCCCCGAGGGTTACATTCTTCACGCGTCGTGCTTTGCGCCCACAATTGACGTCCTGCCCGGGTTCCTTTTCGCGTGAATGACACCTTCGTCGTCGGACTGGTCTCTGTAGCGGTTCTCGGTGGCGCCGCCCAGTGGCTCGGGTGGCGCCTCAAACTTCCCGCCATTCTGCTGTTGCTGCTGTTCGGTATGGCGGCTGGCCCGGACGGCATAGGGCTCGTCCCGACCGATGCGATGTTCGGGGATCTGTTGCTCCCTCTCGTCGCGATTGCGGTTGCGGTCCTCTTGTTCGAGGGCGCGCTGACGCTACATCTGCCGGAGCTCGGCGATCAGCTTCGCGTCGTGGGCCGGCTCGTCACGCTCGGAGCTGCGGTTACGTGGGGATTGTCTGCGCTTGCGGCGCATTACGTACTTGAGCTCTCGTGGCCGCTCGCGATCCTCATCGGATCGATTCTCACGGTTACGGGCCCGACTGTCGTACTCCCGCTGTTACGGCAGATCCGACCCACGGGTCCGGGAGGCGCGGTTCTGAAATGGGAAGGCATTCTGATCGATCCGATCGGAGCCGTCCTTGCAGTACTCGTCTTTGAAGCTCTGATCGACGGTGCTTTTGCTACCGCGTTCATCGGGATCGGAAAGACGCTCGTCTTTGGCTCTCTCTTCGGGCTCCTTCCCGCGGCGCTCCTGGTCATCTGTCTCGAGCGCTATTGGATTCCGGACCACCTTCATTCGGCCGCAGCTCTGGCTCTGACGCTTCTCGGGTACGGGCTTTCCAACGCATTTCAGCACGAGTCGGGGCTGCTCGCGGTGACCGTGATGGGGGTCGCTCTGGCCAACCAGCGTCGCGTTGATATCAGCCACATCACGGAGTTCAAGGAAAACCTCCAGGTCCTCATTATCTCCGCGCTGTTCATCATACTCGCCGCACGCGTGGAGTGGACGGATCTTGAGGCGATCATAGGTCCACGTTTCGTCGTCTTCCTGTTGCTGCTGGTCGTGGTCGTCCGGCCGATCACGGTCGCCCTGTGCACCATGGATGGCCGCCTTGGCCGAAGGGACCGCATCTTCGTCTCCGCGATGGCGCCGCGTGGTGTTGTCGCGGCTGCCGTGACGGCGGTGTTTGCCTTGAGGTTGGAAGAAGAGGGATTTGTCGGCGCCGAAGAGCTTGTCCCGATCATGTTTCTGATCATCGCGGGATCGGTGGCCATTTATGGACTGGTGGGCCGGCCGCTCGCTCTTCACCTGGGGCTCGCGGAGCGGAATCCGAACGGCTTCGTGATCATCGGCGCACACCCGTTCGCGCGAGGTCTGGCAAAGGCGCTGCAGCGAGCCGATCTGCCGGTTCTCGTCGTGGATACGAACATCGGACTGGTCGGGAATGCCCGGGAGGAGGGACTCCCGGTCTATCA
>JAKMDG010000531.1 GCA_022428035.1 Longimicrobiales bacterium | reverse complement strand
CATTACTGGCGCGATCTCCCCGCAAACGCGTAGAAGATCGCGACCATCACGAAGGTCACGGTGATCCCGACGCCGAGCTCGACAAGCAGAATGCCGAGGTGCTGTCCGTGGGCCGCGTCGTGGCTGTCGAGCACGCCGTAGTGGAGGAACTCGCCGCCCATCAGCATCGAGACGACGCCGACCCCGGCGTAGAGCAGCGCGCCGAGGGCGATGCCGATCTCGACGACGACCGGCGGCACCTTCTCGCGAAGCGCGTCGAGGCCGAAGATCAGCCCGTGCAGGATCAGGCCGGCGGCGAAGATCACACCCGCCTGGAAGCCCCCACCCGGTCCGTAGTCCCCATGGAACTGGACGTAGAGCGCGAAGAGGAGAATGAACGGGCTCAGGATCTTGGTCCCGACCCGGAGGATTACGCGGTCATCCATCCGCGCCCCCTTCCGTGCGGGCTGGCCCGTCTTTGACCGTCTCGTCGGGACCTGCGTCCCCCCCGAACTTCGCGGCCATCTCCTCGCGCGTCGTCCCAGGTCTCACCGTGTGCCACTGGCCGCCGTGAAAAACCCGTTTCGGCAGTGGCCCACGGGACAGCAGTAGCAAAACCCCCACCATCGCGGTGAAGATCACAGCCGTTTCACCCATGGTGTCGTAGCCCCGATAAGAGCCCAGCACCGAAGTCACCACGTTGGGGATGTGGCCGACCTCTTCCTCGGAGTCATGGATGTAGTGCGCTGCCACATGCTGGTGCGCCGGGTTGTCCGCACCACCGAACGGAGGAATCTCCGCCGTGCCATAGACGAGTATTCCGCCGGTGACGAGGACCACGAAGAGCGGAAGAATCGGCTTGTGCGTCGGTTCCGACTCCTTATACCCGACCAAGGCAAGTGTACCGAGCAGCAGCACGGTCGAGATTCCCGCCCCGACCGCCGCCTCCGTGAACGCTACGTCCACTGCGTCCATGACGACGAAGAGGCCAGCCGACACGAGGCTGTAGATGCCCGCCAGCATCACGGCGGCGAACAGGTTCCGCGTTCGGATGACGGCGATCCCGGTGATGGCGAGCATCACAAGGAGCACGACATCGACGACTTGAACCATGGTTTCGGTCATTCGTCACCGTCCCCGGGCGCAGTCCACGGATCGACACCTCCAGCCAGACCCGCACGGGCCAGTGCGTGAGACGCGATAGGGCTCGTGAACAGCAGGAACACGTAGATCAGGACGAGGCGGAACAGAACAAACCACCAGGTAGACTCGCCGTGCAGGATACCCTGCACGGTCTGCAGAAGCATGCCGAGAATGAGGAAGCCTGCCCCCATCGTGTCGGTCATGCCCGCGGCGTGCAGCCTCGTGTAGATGTCCGGCAGGCGGAGTACACCGAGCGTCCCCACGAGCATGAAGAAGAGGCCCGTCACGATCGAAACCCAGCTCAGTGCATCGAGCGCCATGTCCATCACTCAGCCTCCCGATGCACGCGACGAGTCAATCCGAGGTCTCCGAACTCGAAAAACTTCAAGACGGCGATCGTCCCGATGAAGTTGATCAGCGCATAGACGAGCGCCAGGTCGAGGAACTCCGGCCGATCTGTCAGGAAGCCCAGCGCGGCGATCAGCAGCACCGTCTTCGTACCGAACGTGTTCACTGCGAGCACACGGTCATAGACCGTCGGACCGAGCAGCGCTCGTACAAGGGCCATCGACATGGCGACAAGAATGCCCAGGGTGACGGCGACGAACATGGGATCAGCCCCCCTCCACCCGCGAGCACCGCATGTCCATGGCCTGCTCTTCATCCGTTTCGAGGTCAGCGGCGCGCAGCGCATGGATCTCGAACTCGTTGCCGTTCACGCCAGTCGTGATCGTGCCAGGCGTCAACGTGATCGAGTTCGCATAAATGACCCGCCCCAGATCCGTCTTCTGGGAGCCGTGGAAGAGCACCATGCGTGGACTGATCTTGAGCGTTGGACTCAGGATGACCTTCGCTACGTCGATGTTTGCCACCAGGACCTCTTTCAGAAGCCAGGGCAGATACATCATCATCCGCAACGCTGACTGCAGCGGCACGCCCTCTTCGTCGATCACATTCATCCGGTGGGACAGGTACACGACCAATCCGCACGAGCCTACTCCGAAACCAAGAAGCATGGGCGTGTAGTGGCCGGACAGTGCCAGCCAAAATCCGAAGAGTGTCGCGCCCAATCCGAATGCTCGGAGCAAGCTGACTCCTAACCGTGGTTTCGTTGAGAAGGCGGAAGGCGGCGGGGCCGTCCGGGGAGAGACGGGGGCGAACCTACCAGTTGGATTGAGCCCCGTCCACTATCTCCTGAACGAGAAGCTCGATAGCCCGGAGACGGCCCCCATCCTCGGGCGATCCCTCGGGGTATTCTCCCCGAGCGGTAACGCTGTTCGACTCCCAGAGAATCACGTTTTCAACCAGATCGACGATCTCGACGCGGACCGAAATGT
>JAKMDG010000509.1 GCA_022428035.1 Longimicrobiales bacterium | reverse complement strand
CAACTCACCGCCGGGGAGGGACGCGGAGAAGTCCGCCGCGTCGCTCCGGGCATCGAGGTCCAGCCAGCCCACAGCATCTCGGAGCGGTGCGGGTGGAAGGGGAACCACACCGATACCCGGTCGATCGGGCCGCAGGCCGGTGACGAGCATCGAGTGGAGCAGGCCGGACGAGGTCACCATCCAGAACAGCCCGTCGATCGACTCGGGCGGGCTCTCCTCCGAGGCACCGCCGGCCCAGAAGAGGTGTTGCGGAAGCTGAAGGTACCCGGACGGAGCAGGTGGCGTCGGGGCCCCGTTTGGCACCCCTTCCACCACGTATCGGGTCGCATGGACCGACAGCAGATAGACCGGGCAGCCAGCGTTCGTGAAGTGATACGCGTGGAAGGCCAGACCCCCGAATCGGGCGAGCGCTCCGTCTTCGCCCTCCGCGCCCTCGAGTCCACGAATGAAGTAATCGACGGCGCCCATGGTCAGGAACGCCTCGAGGACCTCCGGATCGGCGCCACGGCCCTCCGACTCCTCCGTCACCCCCGCTACAAACTGCCGAGCGGCGTCGGTCGACTCGAAGGCGAGCTCCCACGGCGTGGTCCGGGCGTACTCATCATGCAATGACATGGCCTGCGCTACCCCACACCCGCCGCGGGTTCCGCACGGGCCTCGGACTCGAGCACGATGACCTCGTCGAGGCCCATCATCTGCTTCAGGGCATGGAACCACGAGCGCCGTCGCACGAGCACCAGTTCGAGCGTTCCGTCGTCTACTTCAATGCCCTCGACCAGCACGAAGTGGACATCCCCCAACTCTTCGGGTCGGCGGATCTGCAGGCGTTCACCTCGCCAATCGAAGCGAATGGACGATGCGGCGTTGAACGCACGTCCATCCCAGGTCTGTTCGAGGTACCACGCCTTCTCGACCCGGTAGAGCCCGGGTGCGATCTCGTCACCGTACTGGTAGTACCACGGATCGAACGGCTGACCCTCAAACCGGCGGAAGGTCTCATCAGCCGCGCGATCGACGTCCTCGAGCGCATCGTCACCGGCCAGGGACTCGAGATGATGCCGCAGTTCGTGGGTGAGCGTCTTCCAGAGCTCGTTGTCCCAATCGAAGCCGGGGTTCTCTTTCGCGAGCGCCCTGAACGATCCCCAGTAGAGGGCGATCACCGAGCGCGTCGTATCCGCGCTACCGAAGTCGGACAGGTGCTCCTCGGTAAGGCATTCACCCAGCGTGAATACGCCGGGGTGATCCGGGTGCGCCGGCGCTTCCCGCCGAACCGTCATCCCGTCGACGCCCTCCCTGTACTCGTCCGGGATCTCATCCCACGCGGCCCACGCGTGCCGTTCGAACTCCTCGAACGTCATGAGACTGTTCTGTCAGTCGCCAGCCGGCTGTGTGCCTCCATCCCGGACGGCCGCCGCAATGCGCTTGTTCAGCAGGAGCAGGACAACGAGCACGATCGCGAACTGGATGACCACCGATCCTACGTTGTACGGGCTGAAGAGCGTCCACGTCGCCTGGAAGTCGTCGCCGCGCGCGCTGTACAGGAACCAGACCGCGAGGAAGACTGCTTCGAAGGCCACGAGGCGCATCGCCCAGTCCCACCACGGGCCAATGTGGATATCCGAACCGGCCTGGTTGATGAAGTTCTCGCGGAACTTCGTCACACCGTACTTCAGGACTGCGAAGGCGAAGAAGAAGCCCGAGACCATCAGAGCCACGCCCCACACCCAGTCCTGGTTCTGGAAGAACTCCAGCTTGAGCGCGCTCGGGATTCCGAAAAGCAGTCCGCCGGCGCCAACCATCATGATCGCCTTACCACGCTCGACGCCCAGGTCCATCAGGAGGCGGGATGCCATCTCGATCATCGCGACCAGGCTCGTCCACGCCGCAAACACCAGCGCCAGGAAAAAGAGTGCCTGGAAAAACCGCCCGCCGGGTATCTGCTGGAAGAGCTGCGGCACCCAGATGAAGGTCAGGCCTTCATTGCCGGACGTCGCCAGCATCGCCTCGGCCTCAGCCACCGGCATGACCGAGAACACGGTGCACAGGACCATGATCCCCGCCAGGAGTGACATCGAATTATTGCCGAAGCCAATCACGAAGGCGTTGAGCGCCGTGTCCTCGTTCGCTCTCATGTAGATCGCGTAGG
>JAKMDG010000500.1 GCA_022428035.1 Longimicrobiales bacterium | reverse complement strand
CATCCCCTCCATCGCATTCGCGACGCCGGACGGAGCCTTGCCCTCTTCCCGCCTCATGGTCGCCCGAGCGAGCGGAACGAAGAGCGCGATGCAAATGAAGGCGGCCAGAAAGATGAAGATCAGCTGGCGCGTCGGTGAGAAGTCGAGAGTTAGCGACCCGAGGTGGAGTGGCTCGAAGGCGTACGGAGCAAGATCGAGCTTCATTCCTGCGAACTCGATGTAGCGACCGTCTTCGAGGTGGTGCGTGATGTAGTCCGGAATGTCAGCGATGGAGCCGAGCCCCTCTGGACCGGACTCGTAGCCCGCCTGCTGGCCGTACCCCCCGCCCTGACCACCCTGAAAAAGCGTCGAAAGAAGACTCATCGGGCGTACCCGTTCTGTTTCGAAGTGCCAAGAAACGCCGACTCGATCAGGTGCAGCACGAACACGAAGCCAGCCGCAGAGAGGACCGCCACAGTCACATCCGCGCGGCCCCACAGCGTCGCGAGCCCGCCTGCGGCGACTACGAACACGAGGCGGCTCGAGATCCCCAACGCCCACGACCGCACGAAGCGGGGCGCGTCACCGTGTGCCGAAGACAGGGCGGTGAAGAGGATCACCTGCAGGAGGGTGGCACAAATGCCGACCGTCAGCAGGCTGATGCGACCCGATGGGGCCATCATGGGCCAGGCGATGGCGGCTGTGAGGCCGACGAAGGCGACTGAAGTCGCCGTGTAGCGCGAGCGTCCCGTCATGGGGATTTCGAATTTTCGTCCTGTTTCGAGCGCGCGGTTACGTGCGCATAAAGACTGTAGAAGCCCGCAGTGGCCCCGAGCAGTGCTCCAATCACTGCGAACACATCGGCTGCTCCGAACTTCGTACCGATCCAGTGGCCCAGAAACCCGAATGCGAAGCCCGCTACCGCCACATTGAAGACGCGACCCACTGCATCACCCGCAGCGTGAGTCGGAGGGACTCGCTTCGACTCTTCGGTCCGGTCGTCCGATTTGTTCACGGCGCCTCGCCTCCCAAGCCGGAAAATCTTAAGAGCTTGTGAAAAAAGGCGCAAGCTCGGAACTCACCGCGGAACCAGCCTTTCGGCCCCGCCCCAGGCCACATGACGTGTGCTTGACGGCGATGGAGGCAGCGGGCTTAATTCCGCTTCGCAATGACTCCCGCAATTCGTCGTGGATCTACCCGTCTCGGGTCGACCGCGGACGGCCCGCCGATGAACCCCGACACCGAATCGCCCTCACACGTCGATCGCGACATAGAACTCCTCGAACGCGCGGCAGACGTCATGGCCGCCATGCGCGTGCAGGTCGAGAAGCGAATCGTCGGACAGCGCGACGTCATCGATGAGATGCTGGTCGCGCTCCTTGCCAACGGCCACGCACTGCTCGTCGGAGTACCTGGCCTCGCCAAGACCCTGCTCGTGCAGACTGTTGCCGACGCGCTGGATCTGGACTTCAGCCGAATCCAGTTCACTCCTGACCTTATGCCGACCGACATCACCGGTACCGAGGTCATTGAAGAGGACCGTACAACCGGGCGACGCGTCTTTCGTTTCGTGAAGGGGCCGATCTTCGCGAACATCGTTCTGGCCGATGAGATCAACCGAACCCCGCCCAAGACTCAGGCTGCTCTGCTCGAAGCGATGCAAGAACGCTCGGTCACCGCGGCTGGCGAGACGTACGTGCTCCCAAAACCGTTCTTCGTGCTCGCGACGCAGAATCCCATCGAGCAGGAAGGTACGTACCCCCTCCCGGAGGCTCAGTTGGACCGGTTCATGCTCGAGCTTCCGATCTACTACCCGTCGAGGGCAGAAGAGGAAGAGGTCGCGATGAGAACGACCGGGGGTGCGGAGGAAGAGGTCGAGGGTGTCATGACGGCTCAGGAGCTGATTGAGCTGCAGGGTCTGGTACGGCGCATCCCTGCCCCGCCGTCTCTGGTATCGTTCGCGGTTCAAATGGCGCGCTCCACCCGACCGGGGGACGAGGCCGCCGCCGTGACCGGCAAGTATGTCTCCTGGGGTGCTGGTCCTCGTGCCTCCCAGTATCTCGTGCTGGGAGCAAAAGCTCTTGCGGCATCGCGCGGAGCAGCCATTCCGTCCTATGATGACGTTCGTGCAGTCGCCCCCGCCGTCCTGGCCCATCGCCTCGTACTGAACTTCGAGGCCGAAGCCGACGGCCGGACGACACGCAACGTGGTCGCAGAGCTCCTCGAGGAGAGCCAGGGTTGGACCTGAACGGAAATGACTTGAGGTGACGGACCACCCTCCGAGTAGACGCGGCGACGCGGTGGTGCCCCGATGATGGGTCTGTCAGCCACGATCGTTGCCTTTCTTCTCCTGACGTCTGCGGTCCTGACCGCCGTTCACGACGCTGTGTTCCAGATCACTCGGTCGCACACGCGCACGCTCGTTGAAGAGGGCTTCGACGGGGCGGAAGACGTCGACGAGGCCCGCGAGCGGAAACACGCTGTTCAGGCGAGCGTTCGTGTGACGACCACTGCTCTCGACCTGACCGCACTTTCGGTGATCGCCCTCACGGGTGTGACCACCTGGGGCCAGGCCGGCCCTGTCGTGAGTACCATCCTGGGCGTGGTGATCGTCATGATGGTCGCCGACCTGATCCCTCATCTGATTGCGGCGCGCCGGCCTGTCCGCCTGGCCCTGTCCTCTGCGGGCATGCTCCTCACCGTCGAACGAATCGCGCGCCCGCTTGTTCGCCCTGTCGAACGCCTCGAAGACCGGATCGGTGGCAACGACCACTCGCTCTCCGACGCGCAGCGAGAGCTTCGTGAGATCCAGGAGATCGGCGAAGAGGAAGGCGTCCTCGAAGAGGGTGAGAATCGACTGGTCGAGAGGGCATTTCGCCTCGACGAACTGACGGCATGGGATGTCATGGTGCCCCGGGTCGATATCTTCGCCTGGGGCGAAGACCGCACGCTGACAGACATCGTCGAGGAACTGGCGCACGTCCCGTACAGCCGTGTACCCGTGTACAAGGAATCCGTGGATGACGTGACGGGCGTCGTGTACGTGCGGGAGATGTATGAGCGCTTCGCTGGTGGCGAGCGGGACCTGACGCTCGCGGAGCTGGCGCACGATCCGTTCTTCGTCCCCGGGTCGCGTTCGCTTACCGAACTGCTCGAGGAGTTCCAGGCCCGCCGTATCCACTTGGGGATTGTGGCCGATGAGTTCGGAGGGACGGACGGTCTCGTGACTCTCGAGGACATCCTCGAGGAGTTGGTTGGGGAGATACGCGATGAGACGGACGTGGAGGAGGAGGAGATCGTGCACATCTCTGACAACGCAGTCGAGGTCGACGCCGGCGTCGATCTCCGCGACCTGGACGAAGCGCTGGGAATCGCGCTGCCCCAGGGAGAAC
>JAKMDG010000490.1 GCA_022428035.1 Longimicrobiales bacterium | reverse complement strand
CGTCCAGCAACTGGTCCCAGCTGATGATCTTGGGGTGATCGAGCCCTTCCAGCCCGTCCATGTCGAAGATCACGACCAGCCCGAGGTCGGGGACCTGCGCCTCGATTTCGAGGAACTTGTCGAGTTGTTCGTCGTTCTCGACGAACAGCACCTGCAGCCCGGCGTCGGTGATGATGTGCTCGCACTGGGTCGGCGCGTCGGTCTGGTAGATCCCGGCAACCGTTCCGCCCAGACACTGACCCGCCATATCGGCGTAGACCCATTCTTTCCGGTTCTCGGAGAGAATACCGACGCGGCAGCCCCGGCCCAGTCCACGGGTAGCAAGCCCGCCGGCGACTTTCGCGACCGTCTCCCGGTAGTCGTTCCAGCTGTAATGATGCCAGATGCCGAGATGCTTTTCCATGTGCGCGGTTTTCTCACCCAGCGCTCGGGTTCGCGCGAGGAACAGTTTGCTCAGCGTGTCGCAGCCGTCGAACTCGAGGATGCCGTCCGAGCTGGCGCCCGGCGAGCGGAGCCGCAGGGGCTCGAGGGTGATAGGGGCGGAACCGTCCATGGTCTGTCTTTCTCCCGTCGTGTTCGTTGCAACTGTCGCTGTGGTCACCGGGTTCGCGCCAACGGAGCGCTCCAGCGGTCAGCGCCAGGTCTTTTTCCGCTTCCAGCGCTTATCTTCACGCCCGCTTTCAGCGGTCTCAGCACTGCTTTCGCCCATGCCGAGGTAGAATTCCTGTACGTCCTTGCTCTTCACCAGCTCGGTACAGGGGCCATCCATCACAATCCGGCCCAGTTCGAGCACGTAGCCGTAGTCTGCGTGTTCCAGCGCAACGCTGGCGTTTTGCTCAACGAGCAGCATGGTCACGCCACGCTCCCGGTTTAGTCGGGTGATGATGGCGAAGATTTCCTGCACCAGCAAGGGCGAGAGCCCCAGTGAAGGTTCGTCGAGCAGCATGATGCTCGGCGACGACAGCAACGCCCGGCCGATCGCCAGCATTTGCTGCTGACCGCCAGAGAGTAGCACCGCGCGCTGATCCGCGCGTTCACGCAGGATCGGGAAGTAGTCGTAGACCGCTTCGATATCGCGCTCGACCGCATCCTTGTCCGAGCGCAGGTAAGCGCCCATCAGCAGGTTTTCCCGCACCGAAAGGAAGGGGAAGACTTCCCGGCCCTCGGGCACGTGGGCAATGCCCTGCGCGGCGACGCGGTCGGGCCGGAAACCGGTGATATCCTGCCCCTTGAGCAACACCCGGCCTTTGTCTGGCTCCAGAATACCGGAAATAGTCTTGAGCGTGCTCGACTTGCCCGCGCCATTGGCCCCGAGCAGGGTCACGAGCGCACCCTCCTGCACCTCGATCGACAGGCCCTTCACCGCCTGAATCGGGCCGTAGTAAGTCTCGATGTTTTCGACACTCAGCACCGGGGTCGCGGGGGCTTCGGTGGCCTTGGTTGCAGTCTTTTTGGTTGCCGTCTTGGCCATCATGCCCCTCCCGCTGCGCGTCGGGTGGCGTCGGCGCCGAGGTAGGCTTCGATCACTGCGGGGTCGGATTGCACCTCCTGCACCGTTCCACTGGCGAGGAACCGCCCCTGATTTATGGCGAGCACGTGATCGCTGACCTTGTTCACCAGGCTCATGTCGTGTTCGACCATGATCACGGTAATCCCGAGTAGCTTGCGGATGTCCTTGATCCAATAGACCAGATCCTGAGTCTCCTCGACCGACAGGCCTGAGGCAGGCTCGTCGAGCAGCAGCAGCTTGGGTTCTGTGCACAGCGCGCGGGCAATTTCCACCACCTTGCGCACGCCGTAAGGCAGACCGTTGATCAGGCTGTCGCGGTAGGGCTGGAGGTCGAGGAAATCGATGACCTCCTCCACCTTGTGCCGGTGCTCACGTTCGGCCTGCTTGACCCCGGGCAGGAACAGCATGTCCAGCCAGAAGCGCGAACCGGCGTGGGTCGCGCGGCCAATCAGCAGGTTCTGCAGCACACTGGCGTTCTCGAACAGCTCGATGTTCTGGAACGTGCGGGCGATGCCCAGCGAGGCGATTTGCTCTGCGGGCAGCGCGGTGATGTCATGCCCGTCAAAGCTCAGCCGGCCACGGGTCATGGCGTAGAGCCGGGAGATGGCATTGAAGATCGTGGTCTTGCCCGCGCCGTTCGGCCCGATGATGGTGAAGATCGAGCCGCGCTCGACCTCGAAGGTCAGGCCGTCAACCGCCTTGATGCCGCCGAAGTGGATGGCGAGGTCGTCGGCCTCGAAGATGTTGTCTTTGCTCATGTCAGCTGTCCCCTCCCTGCCTCAATGCAACCGGTCGGTCTTGGAATAGGCGCGCTGACGACGGAAGGTATTGCGCCGGTAGAAGGGGAAGAAGTCGAAGTAAGCCGACGACTTTCGGTACCGGGCGAACAGGCCCAGCGGCTCGTAAGACAGGATCACGATCAGCAACAGGCCGAACAGAATGTCGCCCAGCACCGCAACCCCGGCGAGGTAGTCAGCGATGCCGCCGAAGAACAGCCGGATCTGATCGCCGAAGCCCTCTGCGACGTAGGTTTTCTTGCCCGACAGGAAGTCTTCGGTGAACGGCATGCCCGCGTGGAGAGCGTGGGCGATGTCTTCGAAGTTGATGATGTATTCGAACAGGATGAAGCGCAGGCCGATGTAGGCGATGGCGCCCAGAATGGCGCCGTGGATCGACCCCAGTCCGCCGACCACGACGATCAGCAGCAGCACGATACTTTCCACAAGCGTGATCGAGCCGTCGCCGACCTTGCCAGCCTGAAACTCGCCGTCGATGGAGTAGGCGAACAGAATGCCGGCAATCGCCGTAAACCCGGCGCTGATCGCCATGGCCAGACACTTGCCGTGCTTTGCGTCGATGCCCATGCAGCGCGCCGAGACCTCGCTGTCGCGGATGGCGACCAGCCCCCGGCCCAGCGGGCTGCGGGTGATGTTGCGGGTGATCCAGATGCCGACGATCAGCAGGACGAGGCTGACGTAGTAGAGATGCAGCCCATGGGCCGCGACCCGCAGCTGCGGCGCTTCGGCACGACCGGCGATGACGACGTCGAACTGTATCAGGGCATTATACAGTCCCCGCAGCCAGCTAAGCGGGTTCCACCACACGACCCGCTCGAACAGGCTGATTTCGGCCCGCAGCAGGTC
>JAKMDG010000478.1 GCA_022428035.1 Longimicrobiales bacterium | reverse complement strand
GGGTGGGTGTCACAAGACGTACGCCAGGATGCTCGTGCTCGCCCGTCGCGGGCTGTGAGTCATCGTGATCCTGGCCTACCTCTTCCAGCGGTATGGCCCTCAGTACAGATACCCGAGTCCGATGTAGATCTGCAGGCCTGTGTTCTGTGAGGTCGCGAGGTCGAGGGCCACGGTGAAGTCATCGCCGTACCCCAGACGTACGCCTCCTCCATACCCTCGATGCAACCCGGAGAAGACCTCCCCGAGATCGGGGCCCTCGGTCCAGACGCGCCCTTGGTCCAGGAAGGCGATGAGGACCACGCGGGAAGGATCGCCTCTGAACTGAACATCGAAGGCGTGCCAGCGGAGCTCTGAGTTCCAGACGAGCATGCCTCGTCCTATGAACCGGTTCTGCGCAATTCCACGAGCGGACGACGATCCCCCAAGGCCCTGATGCGGCTTGAACGACGACTCGACCTTCGCCATGTCGTACGCAGGCACTCCGTTGCCGACACCCTGTAGCAGGTAGCGATGGGCAAAGACCAGCCGGTCGGTCAGCGAGAAGTAACGACGATCTGCGACCGTCCAACGAAGGTACGATCGGTCTGCACCGGCACTTCCCTGAACCACCTGGAGAACCAGTTCGGTCCATGTCCCGCGGGTGGCCCCCGTCTCTCTGTCTCGTGTATCCCACACGATACCCCCGCGCACGAACCTGGTTGACTCCCTTACCTCCTCGCCGCCGAAGTCGGCGGCATACAGAGTCGTGCCTTCATCCCTGGGAAACGGATTGATCCTGGTACGTACCAGCCCTCCACCGAAGAGGCCGCGAAGGTGTTCGGTACCGAGATCCTTCTGGACGTTGAAGGTGAGGCTGTGACTCGTTCGTCCGAAGCGGTAGAAGTACGGGTTGCCCCCCCCTTCTTCTGTCAGTGTCGCATCGAAAATCGACGCATTTCCGATCCCGTAATACGGAGTGGCGATCTGCCTGGCCGTCCCCAGGAATACCGAGAAGCGCCATCCCTTGGGCAGAACGCCGGGCGCATCGAAGAACACATCGATGTCGCGGCGGCCCCGGGTGGTAAGGAAGATCGTCGGCTGAAGCGTCCACTGGTACGGTGCTACGGTGCCATCGCCGTACTGGTACACCTCAGCGAACGCGCCGTATCCGAACCCTTCGTCGGCATCGAAATTGAGGGCGGGGAGCCCCGCGAATTCGAGGCCTGTGGATCGAGCCTGCGACGCGGCCTCCGACGGGGGTATAAGCCAGAAAGCTGCGACCGCCAGCAGAAGCGTGCCGCGGGTTCTGAGCCAGAGAATCTCGTACTTGATACGCGTCGACATCACATTACTCACCCCGTGTACAGCTCTAACGCTGGCCGGACTCTTCGAGTCCGCTATCGGGAGTTCTCTCGGCCGCGCGTGGGAACGTTTTCACAGGGCTCTCACTGCGGCGATGTGAGCGGAAGGGGAAGCACAATACTTCCAATGGCCGATTCGTGGTTGAAACAGGCAGAGGGTAGAGCAGGCGTTACCGGAGGAGCGCTGCCCATCTCTCCTGCTTCGCCCTATGACGAGCGGTAACAGGTCGAGCGACTCCAGACAGCCGAAAGGCGAATCGGGCGGTAGCTGAAGTCAGCCAGCCGCCGGCCCTGAGAGACCCTAGGGTCTCAAACGCGCCCCCTGGTTGATGACCCGCCGAAGCGACCCTGACCACTCAGGTCGAGATTATACGGGCGGTAGTGTGAACGAGCTGGTCAAGCTCCGAAGAGCCATGTCCTCGACGTCTTCTCGGATCAGTCGTAATTCACCGGCATCCAGCCAGACACCACCGCATTCGCAACACCGATCGATCACGACGATGTGAGCAATTTCCTTCTTCATGTCGGCTCCGTCCACCGGGCACGAGCGGACGTCCTCCGAACCCGCAGCGACAGCGAGTTCCATCTCGGTGGCACATCGCTCGCACACCGGCGCATCATCGGCTTTGTTGCGTGTACGGACCCCACAACGATTGCACTTCTCACCGAACAATTTCATGTGTGGACCTCTGACTTGGTAGAACTGAGACGAGTGGTAAAGAGGCCGAGATCGACATACTTGTCGCACACGACCTCAGCATATTTTGGCGAAAAGAAGCGACCGACAGAATACACGGTGCCTCCGCGCATGACCGTGGGCTCCGCGCCGGGCAAGAGCTGAGCGATCGAAGCTTTCTGTGCGTCGCTCTGTGGAACGATCACGACCTCGTGCAGACCGAGATCACCGGACTGTGTGACGTAGCCCATGATCATGGCGCTGATTTCGTCCATGACGATTTCCTCTTCCTCGCTCACCTGTTCGTCGGCGCTCACGAAATGGTGGAGGACATCCAGAAGCTCTGTAGCCTGATCCGCCGGTGGAGAAATCTGGAGGTAGTCAGCCACCGTGCTGCGCAGATGGAGAACGTCACTTCCCTCTGCAGTCGCGCCTTCGCTGAGTTCCGGGGCAGCCACGTTCCAGCGCCTCGCGAACTCTTCGATGAGCGCGATCTCCCGAGTGTCGATGTGGTGGTCCACACTCGCGAGCGCCTTGAAGATGGCCATCAACTCGTCAGTTCCCGTCGCGTCGGGCAGCAAACCGTGTAGCGAGTCACCCAATTGCTCTTTTCGCCGAAGATCCGCAAAGCGCCGAAGAAGATCCTCCGCCGTGACCCTCTCGCGTGCCGTGCCCGAGATGTCGTGTAGCACCTGACCTTTGTACATCATCACGATACGGTCTCCGAGATGTACGGCCTGTTGCATGGAATGCGTCACCATCAGGGTTGTGAGCTTCTCTTGCGTGATGATCTTCTGCGTCAGTTCGATCACCTGGTCGGCACTCTTCGGATCGAGTGCGGCGGTATGCTCATCGAGCAGAAGCAACTCAGGCTTGAGCCAGGATGCCATCAAGAGCGTCAGCGCCTGGCGTTGTCCGCCGGACAAGCTGCCGATCGGATTCTCGAGGCGATCCTCGAGCCCCATGTTCAGGGTGCTGACCCGATCCCGTAGATCGCTCCGCACACTGCCGTCGACTGCCGGGCCGAGGCCTCGACTCCGGCCCCTGCGGGCTGCCAGAGCCAGGTTCTCCGCAATCGACATGCTCGGTGCCGTCCCACTGAACGGGTTCTGAAACACTCTTCCGATCAGCTTGGCTCGACGGTGCTCGGGCCATCTCGTGATCTCTTCTCCTGCCAGGTTGATCGAGCCTGAGTCCACCAGGAATGATCCGGCGACGGCATTGAGCAGAGTCGACTTACCCGAGCCATTCATCCCGATGATGATCAGGAACGAACCTTCTTCAAGATCCAGCGACACGTTCGTCAGGGCACGCACTTCGTTGTTCGTGGCAATGTTGAACGTCTTGGAAATACCAGAGATGCGGAGCATGAGGTCAGGCCTCCGCCGAGTCAGGAGCCACGGGCGGATTGAGCTGCCGGATGATGCTCGGCGCGACTAGGGCGAGGAAGACGAAGATCGCGGTGATGAGCTTCAGGTCGTTCGGGTTGAGCCCCCACCTGAGCGCGACTGCGACGAGCAGGCGGAACAGGACGGAGCCCATGATTGCGCCTGTGATCAGGAGGCCAAGTGAACGGCTTCCCACGAGGGCCTCACCGATGATGACGCTGGCCAACCCGAGCACGATGATACCGATACCCATCTGGACGTCTGCAAATCCTTGATACTGGGCGACCAGAGCTCCACTCAACGCGATGAGTCCGTTCGACATCGCGAGCCCCACGATCGTCAGTGTTTCGACGCTCACTCCAAGAGCGCCCATCATCTGAGGGTTGTCTCCCGACGCTCGCATCGCGGTGCCCACCTGGGTTCGAAAAAACCAGAAGAGCATCATGCCCACCAGCAGGACCAGAACGCATGCCGCGAGCAGCATCGACATATCGCGCATGCCCACCGTCCATCCCACGATGTTCAACTCCGTACGACCGCCGAACAATACGGTCCCAAACTGTTCGGCATACGTGACCACGGTCTTCTCATTGATCAGCGGAAGATTGCTGCGACCCATGACACGTAGATTGATCGAGTACAGCGCCGTCATCGAGAGAATACCCGCCAAGAGCGGCTGGATCTTGCACTTGGTCGCCATGAGTCCGGTTCCCGTTCCAGCGACGACCCCGGCGAGCGCAGCTGCGATCGTGGCGGGAACCGGTCCGACGCCGTTGATGATCAGGGCGGCCGCTACCGCTCCTCCCAACGTGATGGAACCCTCTGCCGTGATGTCGGGGATGTTGAAGATCCGAAAGCTGACATACACCCCGAGAGCAAGGATCGCGAGGATCAATCCGAGGGTGAGCGCACCAATGAGGAGGTTCACGACTCAGTGCTCGTCTTGCGAGGAAACGGCGATCAGTTCAGGCGAGAAGACTACGTCAAACCGCGAGGCGACATCGTGGTTGAGAAGAATCTTGACGCTTGTGGTCGGCTGAAACGGGATGTTGGCGACGGACTCACCGCGCAGAACCCGGGCAGCTAGCAAACCCGCCTCTCGGCCTGCATCGAAATAGTCCCGAGCGACCACAAGGAGTGGACCGTATTCCTTGGCCGTCGGTGAGAAGGTCACAACAGGGATGCGCTGGCGATCCGCAGCCGACATGACCGCTGGAAAGCTGGACGAGATCAGGTTGTCGGTGATCTGCACCCACAGGTCCGGCCGCGTACTCGCCAGCGCGATCGATGCGTCGACCACGTCCGCCGCGGTCGCGATCGGGACTACTTCAACTTCGTATCCGCGGCTTCCGGCACGCTCGACCAACTGATCCTTGTTGAACTCGGAATTGATCTCGGCAGGGGTATAGAGCGTGCCCAGTTTCCGCGCCTCCGGAAATAGATCCTGAACTATGTCCAGCATCTCCTCGATGGGCTGATTCAGGTAGGAACCCGTAACAGCCGCCACATGATCGTCATCGGAGGTGCCCGCACCTACGATGAACGGGTTTGACACCATGGCGAAGACGATCGGAATTCCCCGGTCTCTGCGCAGGGCGGTCTGCAGTGCAGGCGTGCTCAGGGTCAGCATCAGGTCAGACTGCCTCGACTGCAGTGCGTCCACGATGCCGATGAGCGTCGCGATGTCTCCTTGAGCTGAATGCGTCCGAAGCCTTACGTCCTGCTCGACGACTATGCCCGCTTCGGCCAGGCCCTCGCGCACACCGGCCTGCGAGATTTCTGCGTTCGGGCTCTCGACGTACTGCACGATGTCGACCCAGGGGACATCGGCAGCGCTCAACTCCTTGTTCCAGACCAGTGAGGCTGGTGGGGATGATATGGGAACATCCTGTTCCCGAATCCCCGAGGCGTCGACGACCAGGCTTGCGCGCTGGACG
>JAKMDG010000463.1 GCA_022428035.1 Longimicrobiales bacterium | reverse complement strand
TCTACGGCTACCACCCCTCCTACTCCACCATGGACCATTACTTCTATGCCGTGGATTTGGAGAAGGGTGAGAACCTGACCGTGGAAGTCTGGTCGGCTTGCCTCGGATTCGACTTCCACGACGGCATCACCGACTGCGCCATCACCGTCCACGACCCCGACCAGAAGAAGATCGCCTACGTTGACGACACCTCCCTGCGCGACATGGATCCCATCGTCAGCCTGACGGCAAAGAAGTCCGGGACCTACTACGTGAACATCCACCAAAACATGGATTTCGAGGGAGCCCTCCGTCACTACGCAGCTCACTTCAGCAGCAAGAGGCGCCCGATGATCACCTATCCCCTTGGAGGCCCGGCGGGATCCGAACTCGACCTCACCCTCATCGACGCCGACGGATCGGAGAGCAAGGCCAAGCACCCGCTTCCCAAGGAGCCCGGTGCCTTCGAAAAATCCGTCATCGACTTCTTTGCCGCCCCAACGGCGATTCCCAATCGGCTTCAGGTCGCCAAATTTGAGAACGTCCTCGAGGACGGCAAGGAGCACTTCAAACCGGAAGAGGCCCAGGTCTTTAATGGAGATCTCCCCATCGCCTTGAACGGTCGGATTCTGCACGAGGGGAAGACGGACTGGTTCCGCTTCAGCGCCAAGAAGGGCGAGCGTTACCGCGTGCGCACCTACGCCGCCACGCTCGGTTCCTCCCTCGATGCCCGGCTGATGATTCGCCCTGCCGAAGGCACGGAGAGTCGCATCGACATCAAGGCCGATGATTCCCGCTGGATCGACCACGACTGGCAGGGCGCCGACAAGACCTCCATCCTCAAGGACCGGATGGATCCCATCACGATCTTCGAACCGGATGCCGATGGCGACTACCTCCTCGGCATCGAGGACGCGCAGCGTCTCTACGGACCCGACTACGTCTACCGCGTCGAGATCGAGCCCGCGGTGAACCGCGCCTTCATCTACTTTCCCAAGGATTATCGCGAGAGCCCGCATAAACGGGACCGCCTCGTCGTCCACCGCGGCAATACGGTGGAGCACACCCTCGCCATCATTTCCGGTCTCGGAAATAACTACCGCGGCGGCATGGAAATCTACGCCGAAGGCCTGCCCAAGGGCGTCACCTTCGAATGCCCGCCGCTCGAACCGGGTCAGACCCTAACCCAAGCAACGCTGACCGCCACCGCCGACGCTGAGCCCTGGTCCGATCTCATCGAACTGAAACTTCTCCCCACCGAGGAAGGCGCCGACTTCCGGGGCAGCTTCGTCCACAACGTCCCCTCCACCAGCCGACGAGGCGGCTACAACGTCGTCCACAACCTCACTCGTCGTTGCGCCGCTGCCGTTGTCGAGGAAGCGCCCCTCCGCATCACGGTCAAGCAGCCGGACATCGCCCTCGCGAAGAGCGCCGTTCTCGATCTCGAAGTCGAAATCGAGCGCAGCCAGGGTTATGAAGGTGGTGTCACCGTCTATGCCGCGTGGAGGCCACCCAATGTCGTGACGCCCCCGCCTCTCATCATCCCACCCGGTGAGACGAAGGCGGTCTATCAACTCAAGGCCAACCACAATGTGACGCCGGGGCGCTACCCTGTCACCCTGACCGCCCATGAGGAAAAGGGAGGAAACCGTGGCTGGGGCACCGGATTCCATTATGTCGCCTCCCCTCCCATCGACCTGGAGATCTCCGACCCCTACCTCAATCTCACCTTCGATCGTGCCGCCATCGAGCGACAGACGGAAACGCAACTGGTCGCCTCCATCGACACAATCAAGCCCTTGCCCGGTGAGGCCACCGCCACCCTGATTCGTCTGCCGACGGGAATCGAATTGGTGAAGTCCGTGACTATTCGCCCGGGCGACAAGCAAGTCAGCTTTCCCATCCGCGCCACCAAGGATGCCCTCCTCGGCCAGTACAAGGACATCGCCTGCCAGATCACGATCGAGGAACAGGGTCAGGAGATCACACAGGAATCCGGCAACGGCGTCCTTCGCATCGACCAAGAACGCACCAAGTAAACCTTTCCCTCAACCGACATGCCTACTCTCTCTCGGATCACTTTCTCTCTCCTCGCCTTG
>JAKMDG010000462.1 GCA_022428035.1 Longimicrobiales bacterium | reverse complement strand
TCGAGAGCTTCGGAGATCCCGACTGGGTGATCTTCAACGCCGGGCAGATGCCCGCGATCCCGGATCTCGAGGGCGTAGGCTCCCGAACGAGCGTCAACGTGAATTTCAAGGCTCAGGAGATGGTCATCCTGGGCACCGAGTACGCCGGAGAGATGAAGAAGGGGATCTTCGGCGTCCTCAACTATACGCTGCCGAAACAGGGCATTCTGAGCATGCACTGCTCGGCCAACGAAGGCGACAGCGGTGACGTCTCTCTCTTTTTCGGGCTTTCCGGAACGGGCAAGACGACGCTCTCTGCCGACCCGAACCGTCGACTCATTGGTGACGACGAGCACGGATGGAGCGACAAGGGCGTCTTCAACTTCGAAGGTGGCTGCTACGCCAAGACGATCGACCTGAGTGCGGAGGGTGAGCCACAGATCTACAACGCCATCCGCTTCGGGTCGGTGCTGGAGAACGTGGGCTTCGATTCCGAGACGTTCGAGGTCGATTACTCGGACGTGAGCATCACGCAGAACACGCGCTGCTCGTACCCCATCGAGTACATCGAGAACGCCAAGATCCCGTGCGTTGGCCAGCACCCGAAGAACATCATCTTCCTCACCTGCGATGCGTTCGGCGTCCTTCCTCCGGTGAGCAAGCTCACCCCTGCGCAGGCGATGTATCAGTTCATCAGTGGCTACACGGCTAAGGTCGCGGGCACCGAGATCGGAGTGACCGAGCCGATCCCGGACTTCTCCGCCTGCTATGGGGCCGCCTTCCTCAGTCTCCACCCGACCGTCTACGCGGAACTGCTCGCCGAGAAGATCCGCAAACACGACGTCGACGTGTGGCTGGTCAACACGGGCTGGACCGGTGGGTCCTACGGGACCGGGAGCCGTTTTGCTCTGAAGCATACACGAGCAATCATCGACGCCATTCTTGGCGGGGCACTGCGTGACGCCCAGTACGAGCATGACGATGTCTTTGGCCTTGCCATGCCTACGGAGGTGCCGGGCGTGCCTTCCGGCGTTCTGCGTCCGCGTAATTCCTGGAGTGACACCGACGCGTACGACGCTACCGCGCACAAACTGGCTGCGATGTTCGTGAAGAACTTCGAGAAGTTTGCGGATCGGGCGTCTGCGGAGGTTCTGGGGGCTGCACCGCACCCGGGGGGCTCAGCCGGGGTGTAAGCGCTCGAGGACAGTCGCTGGGCTAGTTCGAGACGAATGCCGGTTGGTGAACTCTCGGGCTTTCGCTCGTGAGCAAGTGATGGCTTTGGAACCAGCCCTCCGTCGCTGTCGGCGCCCGTACAGTAGGCAAAACGAGGCCATTTCGGGGCCCCCGCACCTTCCCTGCTCAGTCCTCGGAGTGTTGTCCAGTTGGGCCCATCCCGGTATCATTCCGAGCCGGTTGAGAATGGATCTCATTCGCACGATTGAGCCGTGGGCCCACACACAATTCCCCTCTGCGTCACCCTGCTCTTCGCCTCTGCGGCAGCTTCGCTGTCGACCGCGCGTGTCGAGCGCGAAGCATGGGTCATGGGGACGCGGGTCCGAATCAACGTGGAATCCCTGTCCGCCGAGGCGGCTTCGCAGAGTTCGGAGCAGGCCCTCAGCGTGATCGAGGATATGGACGCGCTGTTAAGCACATGGCGAGAAGAGTCGGGGCTGTCCGCACTCAACCGCGCCGAGGTCGGTCGCACCACGACGGCGCCGAACGCCCTCCTGACCCTGCTCCATGAAGTACTGGCGTGGTCCGAACGGACCGAAGGTGCCTTCGATCCGGCCATTGGGCCGCTGATCGACGCATGGGGTGTGCGATCGCAGCCCCGCACCCCGTCGGAAGACGAATTGACCGACGCGATGGAGGCATCCGGATCCGGCGCTTTCGCCATCGATCCGACATCGGGTACCGTCGTACGGGCAAAGCCTCATGCCTGGCTCGATGCGGGAGCCTTCGGTAAGGGAGCCGCCCTGCGTGACGTTCAGACCGCCCTCACTGCAGACGGTATCCAACGAGCGCTGATCGACCTGGGCGGACAGGTGCTGGCGCTCTCCGATGACGCAGCTGGGTGGAGCTTCGAGGTCGCACATCCACTGCGTCGGAACGAACCGGTCATCGCGCTTCGCCTCGTGAACGTCTCGGCCGCTACGAGCGGAGCCTCCGAGCGCCCCGGTCATCTGCTCGATCCACGAAACGGACGCCCTGCGACGGACTGGGGTAGCGTCACCGTTGTCGATCCCGACCCCTTGGTGGCGGATATCCTGTCGACGGCCCTCTACGTCATGGGCCCCGAAGACGGTCTGGCGTGGGCCTTGGGTGAAGACGCGATCGCAGCGTTGTTCCTGACGGTCGAGGGTGATCGCGTCTCCGCCCGTTGGACCCCCTCGATGGCTCGCTGGCTGGGCCCGTCCCCTCAGTCACCGCACACCCAGTCCGCACGGGATGTCTACTGACATGAAGTGGAGTGCGCTCTCAGGTCCCGTCATCGCTCTGCTGGGCGCGATCCTCGCCACCACGCCGGCCGTTGCACAGGATCCGGATTCGACGCGAATCGAAGAACTCGAGGAACAGATCGAGGCGATCACGCGAGAAATCGAGCGCCTCTACCTCGGTCGGGACGTCGTCGTCGCAGACTCTTCGGTGTCAGGGTTCGGGCCGGCCGCCTCCCGGGTCTATCGGATCGACTCGGGCGTCTCCATCGGCGGATACGGCGAGGTCCTCTACCAGAATTTTTCCGCAGAGACCGAGGACGGTGCCGCTGCCGGACCCACCGATGTATTCGATGCTCTGCGGGCCATCGTCTACGTCGGCTACAAGTTCAACGACAAGGTCCTCTTCAACTCTGAAATCGAGGTCGAGCACGCCGACGAGATTTTCCTCGAGTTCGCGTATGTGGA
>JAKMDG010000425.1 GCA_022428035.1 Longimicrobiales bacterium | reverse complement strand
CCGAGATCCCCGAAACGCCCCACTCGCGCCGGCCGTCTCAGCCTTGTAGACGCTGCCCCAGCCGGGAAACTCCAGGTGATGCACACCGGCCGTGGTCTTGCGGTGCCGTCGGTCGGGCGCCTGCCGATCATAGAAGCGGCTCACCATCATAAAGATGGTCCTGGTGTCTTCCGTCCGATGCGCGAGCGTGGCCACGAACGAATCCGGCTCGGCCCACGTCGTCCAGTACCCCAACGCCTGCTGGAGCGTCGTCACACCCCCTCGTCTGTACTTGAGGATCAGGAAGCGGGGCGGACGGCCGGCCCGCTTCGCACGAAGCTCCGCGGCCAGGACCTGCCGTTGGATCCAGTTGAGCTCGAGAGGGACCAGGCGGCCGGACCTCCGATCGATGATGCGCAGCTGTTCGCGTGCGAACCGAGGAAAATGACGCAGGGCGCTGAGGTGCTCTATCCCGTCGAAGACACTGGCAGGCCCCCGAGCCGGCTGGATGGCCTCAACCTCCCTACGTAGGCCGGCGGCCAAGCGGTGTAGATCGCGCAGCGTCACCCGACGGACCGGATCGTGCGCGACTCCATCCCCGCCTTCAGCCGAACGATGTCGGCCTTCAGCTCGTTGACGACCTCGGCCGTCTGCCGGTCGCCCTCAGCGCGGACCCATTCGGCTACAGCACGGATCGCGGCCTGAGCCTGTCGGTCCGAAAGACGACCCGTCGCCACGGCACGTCCGATCGTCTCGAGCCAACCCTGGGCGTCCTCGTGTGTCCTGAGCTCGGGTAGCTCGGCCGGATCCAACCCCGGGCTACTCAGACGCTGCTTTGTGGCCAGCCCGCCCTTGCGACCTCGCTCGGCCATCGTCTTTCGACCGCCGGGTCGATGAGCCGGGCAAAAGCCGTCGTCATCGAGCAGATGGGGCAGTGCAGCACATGTGCTTCCGTCTGCTTTTTGGCCTCGGCACATGCCCTGCATAATGATCCGCGTGTTCGGTTTTGTTTCGGGCTCTAGGTCAACATAATCGATCTTATAGGGAAGTCACAAGCCGAGGTATCGTCAGCACTTTCAACCAAGAAATGCTACGAACCCCGACGAATGCATGAATATGCATGCGCGACACCTCTTCCATGATCGCATAATGATCCAGTGGTGCCGGGTGTGCTCCGGCGCACGCACGTGGGGAGTCCGCCTGGCCCCCAACGGGAGGGGCTGGTCCCAACGGTAGGGCTCGCCTTGAGCATTGGACGGGACCATTGTCCGAAGAGGTCCGCAAACCCATTGCACCCGGCCCAAGGGCGGGTGAATCAACTACTCAGGCGTTAGGGAATGGCTTTGGATAACGCTGGCCGTATCGCGAGTCCGCTGTCGACGGGCGGTGCCGGAGAGCGTTTTGAACAAAGGGTCGGAGCCTACGCCCTCGCGCTGCTCTTGGCGCGCGCTCGAGCTCCCGTGTTGCTCGACTGTACAGTAGGCGAGGTGTGCTTTCAGACCGCTCATTTGGGCTGGAAGACGGACGATGTCCTGATAGTGGGCCAGACGGCCGGGGGGGCTCGGCGGCAGCTCGCCGTCCAGGCGAAGCGAGCCTTCACCGTTTCGGCCTACGATGAAGAATGCGTCCGGACGATCAGCGGGATGTGGGACGACTATCGATCAGGCGACCGGTTCGATGCGGCCCATGATCGGTTGGCGATCGCAACGCTACATGGGACCTCAACACTGTTGGGATCGTTCCGGTCCCTGCTCGACTGTGCCCGGGATTCAAGCGACGCGGGTGATTTCACCCGGCGGATCGGGCGGGATGGGTACCTGTCCAAGCAGGCTCGGAAGCAGTTCGAAGCGCTCGAGCTGATCCTCAGATCCCACGTCGCCGGCCCCGTGCACCTGGAGAGCTTCTGGGGCTTCATCCGAATCCTGAATGTTCTGAGCCTCGATCTCGGAACAAGCAGCTCCGGCACCGAAGCGATGGTGCTGACCCTACTCGGAGTCATTCAGAGGACGGGCGCTCGTTCCAACGTTGACGGAGGGAACGCCTGGCTCAGCCTCCTTGAGGAAGCGAGTGCCGGCAAACAGGGAGCCAGGAGCTACGTGCGAGACTCCCTCCCAAACGTCCTGCTCGACAACTACGGTGACTTACAGGTCGAGCATGAACGGGGCCTGTCTGATCTGGTGTCTCACGGCCAGGCCGTCCGAGAGGGCGTGCGCCAGGTTATTGGAGACGGGCACGCTGTCGACCGGTTTCCACTTGTCGCGGAGCTCGAAAACAGGCTGGAGAGCGACAGGGCGATCGTGGTCGCTGGCGCCGCCGGGGCTGGAAAGTCGGCCGTCGCTCGGCGACTGCTCGACTCGACTGGAGGGGAACGCCCGGTCCTGGCTTTTCAAGCTGTCGAGTTCGCACATGCCCATATCAACACTACGCTGGCCCTAACCCAATCTGAGCTGAATGTAGAGGGCCTGTTGGCGATGTTGGCCCCCTATGACCGGGTGATGATCTGGGTCGACGGAGTTGAGCGTCTGCTCGAGCACTCCGTGCGCGATGCGTTCGCCCAGCTTCTTTCAATCGTGGCCAAGACCCCTAGCCTACGCCTGGTACTCACCTGCCGAGACTACTCACTGGAGACAGTTCGAAGCGCTCTCCTAGTCCCCGCTGGGCTGAGCCACTCCGTGGTCTTGGTGCCCGAACTCTCAGATCCGGAGCTTCGGGGGCTTTCAGCAGAGGCGCCGGGCATCGGTCGCCTCTTGGCAGACCCGGGTATGCGGTCCTTCCTACGGACACCATATCTCCTCGATATGGCTTCCCGCCTGGAATGGTCTGAAGAGTCGCTGCCCTCGGACCTGAGGGCCTTCCGTGAACTGTGCTGGAAGCAGCTCGTTCGGCGCGAAACGCATCGAGCTGGGGCAATGCCCAGCCGACGGGAGTCGACGTTCGTCGACGTGGCACGACTCCGAGCGACTGAACTGCGTCCGTTCGTCCGACTCCAGAACCCTGACTCGGACGCGCTACGAGCGTTATCAGAGGATGGACTCCTGGTACGCTCGTCCGCGTCCGCAAACCTTTGGGCCCCGGCTCACGACGTTCTTGAGGACTGGGCCATCCTTCACTGGCTCGAGGACCTTCAAGCCGGGGAGGATGACCGGGCGATGGCACTCGCTGACGCTGTCGATGGGCTCCCTGCCGTGCGTCGAGGACTGCGGCGATGGCTAGCAGAATGGTTGATCCGAGATTCCAGCTCGGCGACACAGTTCATTCTGGGCTCGTCGGCCAGAGACGACCTGCCTCAGTATTTCCGCGATGACTGTATCGTCTCGGCACTCTCGTCGGAGGGAGCTGGCGAGTTCGTCGAATCCCTCCGCGAACGCGTCACCAAGGGTGAAGAGGAGCTCCTCGTCCGGATGGTTCACTTGCTGAGGG
>JAKMDG010000394.1 GCA_022428035.1 Longimicrobiales bacterium | reverse complement strand
GTGGGGCAGTATCCAACTGACGGATGCAGATGTCGTGGGTCTGGTGAATGTTCGGCTGATCTCGCAGACTCTCGGCATCCCAGCAGAAAGCGTTCTGGGTCGCACTGCCTCCGGCACCTCCTACGTCGACTTGTACGCTCGCCTCAAGCGCTGAACAGCCCCCCCTGATGCCAAGAGCCGAACTCGTTCCGCTAGAGACCTTTCGTGAGCTTACCGAGGATGACATGCGACAGGCGGCGCGCGACTTCCTCGAGACGATGCGCGGCCGGCGAACCGTGCGGGATTTTTCGGACCGAGCGGTTCCGCGAGCGGTGATCGAGGACTGCCTGCTCGCAGCCGGTACGGCTCCGAACGGTGCGAACCGGCAGCCCTGGCAGTTCGTCGTTGTGGGTGATCCCGAAACCAAGAGCCAGATCCGCCGCGCTGCCGAGGTGGAAGAGCGTGACTTTTATACCGGCGGTAAAGCGCCTCAGGAATGGCTCGACGCGCTCGAGCATCTGGGCACGGACGAGCACAAGCCGTTTCTTGAGCGGGCGCCGTGGCTCATCGTCATATTCGCAGAGAGTTATGAACGGGCGGAGGATGGTTCGAAGACGAAGAACTACTACGTGACCGAATCAGTCGGTATCGCCACAGGCATGCTCATCACGGCGCTACACCACGCGGGACTCGTCACGCTCACGCACACACCCTCCCCTATGAAGTTCCTCAACGGCCTGCTTGGTCGCCCGGACAACGAACGCCCGTTTCTGGTTCTTGTGGCGGGCTATCCGGAAGAGGATGCGATGGTGCCCGACATTACGAAGAAGCCGATCGAGGATATCGCGGTCTTCATCGAGTAGATCTCAGAGGAGGAACGTGGGCCAGGACGTTTCCGGACAGGCGCAGACACCTGCTCAGGTCCGTGCCTTTTCAAAGGCATTATTGCGGGATTACCAGGCACTCGAGCGTATGCTCGAAGAGGGGCTTTTCGAGACCGGGATTCGGCGCATCGGTGCCGAGCAGGAGATGTTCCTCGTCAACGAAGCATGGCGTCCGGCATCGACGGCGCTCGAGGTGCTGGACGGGCTCGATGGTCCGTTCACGACCGAGCTTGCCCTCTACAACCTCGAGGCAAACGTTGAACCCCGGGAACTCGAGGGACGCTGCCTTACGACCCTGCACGAGCGGATTGACGAACTCGTCGGCCAGGTCCGGGATGTCGCTCGCGGCGTAGATACCGAGATCGCGCTTACCGGCATCCTCCCGACGTTGTCGAAGTCGGATGTGACGCTCGAGAACATTACACCCCGGGCCCGTTACCATGCGCTCAATGAGGCCTTGTCCAAGGCGCGTGGAGGGAAGCCGTACAAGCTGAGAATTCAGGGTGCGGACGAGCTGTACACGGAGCACGACTCCGTGATGCTCGAGTCGTGCAACACCAGTTTTCAGGTGCACCTGCAGGTAGAGCCCGAAGAGTTCGCCCATATCTACAACGTGGCTCAGGTCGTGACGGCGCCAGTGATGGCCGCGGCGGTGAACTCCCCACTCCTCTTCGGTCGGCACCTCTGGCATGAGACGCGGATTGCGCTCTTCCAGCAGTCGATCGACACACGGGCCGGTACGGTTCAGCTCAGAGACCTCTCGCCGAGGGTCCGGTTCGGAGAGCGATGGGTCGAACGGGGCGTTCAAGACCTCGTGCAGGAGGATATCGCTCGTTTCCGTGTGCTCCTCACGCGCGAGGTCACGGAAGATCCCATCGAGATGCTGGACCGGGGTGACATCCCGTCCTTGCAGGCGTTCTGTCTGCACAACGGAACCGTCTACCGGTGGAATCGACCCTGTTACGGAGTGGGCGGCGGTAAGCCACATCTGCGCATCGAGTGCAGGGTCATACCGTCTGGGCCGACGGTCCTGGACGAGGTCGCCAACACCGCGTTCTGGATCGGCTATGTGCTTGGTGCCGCGGAGGAGTACGGTGACGTCCGGGAGAGGATTGACTTCATGGAGGCCAAGTCGAACTTCCATGCTGCTGCGCGTACCGGTCTGAAAACGGGGTTCAGGTGGCTCGATGGAGTCACCGTGAGTGCGTCCCAGCTCATCCTGGAAGAGGCCCTGCCCATTGCGTATTCCGGTCTCGTGGGCGCGGGTGTGAATCCGGGCGACATCGACCGATATCTCGGGGTGATTCGTGAGCGAGTCGAGTCAGGC
>JAKMDG010000377.1 GCA_022428035.1 Longimicrobiales bacterium | reverse complement strand
CGTCCATGCCGGGCGGCCCCTCTCTCTTGATCCGCCGGACTCTGCCCTCGGGACGCGACGATGAACAAGGACCAACTGCACAAACTGGAATCGCTCCGCGAGAAGCTGCGCGATCTCAGGGGGTATCTTTGACCTCGATACGCGCGAAGAACGACTGAGAAATCTGGAAGAGATGATGGCCGCGCCTCACTTCTGGGACGACCAGGAGGCGGCACGAACGGTCATCGACGAATCGAATCGTTTGAAGGGCTGGATCGCCCCGTGGAAGCAACTCTCTGGCCAGATCGATGATCTGGATGCGCTGGTCGAGCTTCTGGATTTGGAAGAAGACCCCGACCTGGAGGCAGAGTTCGGATCTGGTCTGATCACACTCTCCGCAGGTGTCGAGTCCATGGAGCTGCGTACGATGCTTCAGGGCGAGGACGACCATAGGGAGGCGATCGTCACCATCAACCCTGGTGCCGGCGGGCTCGAATCTCAGGATTGGGCTGAAATGCTCATGCGCATGTACACCCGCTGGGCGGAGCGCCGTGGCTTTCAGGTCACCGTGCTCGACCTGCAGCCGGCGGAGGAGGGTGGCATCAAGAATGCAACGCTCGAGATCAAGGGTGAGAGCGCATACGGTTTCCTGAAGGCTGAGGGGGGCGTTCACCGTCTCGTGCGGATCTCACCCTTCGACGCGCAGAAGCGCAGGCATACCTCCTTCGCCAGCGTGTTCGTGCATCCGTTGGTGGACGACGACATCGAGATCGAAATCAACGAGTCGGATCTACGTATCGACACGTACCGTGCGTCGGGCGCAGGCGGGCAGCACGTGAACAAGACCGACTCGGCTGTGCGGATCACCCATGAACCGAGTGGGATTGTGGTGGCCTGTCAGCAGGAGCGCTCTCAGCACAAGAACCGAGGCACGGCTATGAAGATGCTTCGTGCTGCGCTGTATCAGAAGGAAGTCGAGGAGCGGGAGAAGGCGAAGGAAGAGGTCCAGAAGGGCATGAGTGATATTGCTTTCGGGAGCCAAATCCGTTCCTACGTGTTCCAGCCGTATACGATGGTCAACGACCACCGCACGGAGACGAAAGTCACCGATGTTCATGGTGTGATGGATGGAGACCTCGATCCGCTGATCGAGGCATACCTCAAGAAGCTCGGAGCGGTGGCGGACTAGGCGATGTCAGATAATCAGAGTACGGACGACCTGAGCCAGGTGCTGCGCCACCGCCGCGAGAAACTCGATGCCATCATCGAACGGGGTGTGCAGCCATTCGCCTACAACTTCACTCCGACGTCGACTACGGCAGGCACGATCGCGTCCTTCGAGGCGACAGAGTCGGCCGAGGCGCTGGGCGAGAACGGTCACGGTGAGCGAGTAACCCTGGGTGGACGGATCGTGGGCTGGAGAGATATGGGACGCAGCGTCTTTGCCCATGTCGAGGACGGACACGGTCGAGTCCAGCTGTATTTCCGGAAGAATGTGATCGGAGAGGAATCGTTCGAGTCACTCTCTCTCCTCGATGTCAGCGATTGGATCGGTGCCGAGGGCCCCACGTTCCGCACCCGGACCGGTGAAGTGACGATCCAGGTCGAGTCGTGGACACTCCTGACCAAGTCGCTGCGGCCCCTTCCGTTCGGTAAGGTCGAGACCGATCCGGAGACCGGAGAGAGGAAGGTCTACGGCGGCTTTCAGGACCAGGAGATGCGGTATCGTCAGCGGTATGCCGACCTGGCCGTCCATCCCGAAGTCCGCGATGTCTTTCGGACCCGCTCGAGGGTCATCACCGAGTTACGCCGCTTCTTGGACGACGAGGGCTTCCTCGAGGTTGAGACGCCGGTGCTCCAGCCACTCTACGGTGGGGCGTCGGCCAAGCCGTTTGTGACCCACCATCATTTTCTCGACCAGACGATGTACCTGCGCATTGCGGATGAGCTGTACCTCAAGCGCTTGATCGTAGGTGGGCTCGACCGGGTGTACGAGATCTCGAAGGACTTCCGAAATGAGGGGCTTTCGAAGGTCCACAACCCTGAGTTCACGATGCTAGAGTGGTACCAGGCCTTCTCCGACTATGAGGACCAGATGGACCTCGTCGAGCGGATGGTGCTGTACATCCTCGATACGGTCGTGGGCGAGCGGGTGATCCGGGTTGGCGATGACGTCATCCCCGTGACCGTACCGTTTCGACGACTGGGGCTGGTATCGGGCCTGTCCGATGCACTCGGCCAGGATGTGCATGAGATGTCGGAGGCGGACCTCCGGGCGAAGGCGAAAGAGCTGGATCTTCCGGATCTCGATGGGGCGGGACGTGGCAAGCTCATCGACAAGCTCTTCGGTGAACTCGTAGAGCCCGACCTCATGGAGCCAACCTTCGTGATCGACCATCCAAAGGAACTCAGCCCACTGGCGAAGACGCACCGCAACGATCCGCGCCTCACCGAGCGGTTCGAGATGTACATCGGTGGAGCTGAGATCTTCAACGCGTTCTCGGAGCTGAACGACCCGATCGATCAGCGTGAGCGTTTCGAGGCCCAGTCGACCTTACGAGACGCCGGCGACGACGAAGCTCAGCGGATCGACGACGACTACATTCGCGCCCTCGAATACGGCATGCCGCCGACCGGCGGCGTGGGCATGGGCGTCGATCGATTCGTGATGATGCTGACGGGACAGACCTCCATCCGGGACGTCATTCTCTTCCCTATTCTTCGCAACGAAGAGTAGGCTGATGGACCGCCTGAACTGGTTCATCGCGCGGCACTATTTACGAGCCGGTCGGGGCAGTGGGCTGCTGTCGCTCATCACCTGGATTGCCCTGGGTGGCGTGACGCTAGGCGTAGCGGCCCTCATTACCGTGATCTCGGTGATGAGCGGAATGCAGGGCGAGCTGCGAGGAAAGATCCTGGAATCGACGCCCCATCTGTACGTACTCGAATTCAGTACGAGCCTGCAGCTGCAGGGCTACGAGCGGGTGATCGACACCATTCTGACGATGGATGGGATTGCGGGTGCCGCGCCGTTCGCAATGTCGAATGTCACGCTGGTGCTGGACGGGGGGCAGTATTCACAACCTGCCTACCTGTTCGGTGTCGACATCGACACGGTTGCGGTGGCCGCCACCGAGATGGAGCGCCAGATCATTGAGGGTTCGCTCGATCTGCAGCCGCCCGAGTCTGGACTGCCTCCGCTCCTGATGGGCTCGGTCCTCGCAGATCGCATGGGAATCTTCCCGGGCGACACGATGGTCGTCATGTCGATGGAGAACCTGAAGCAGGACGTGTTCGGGGGCTTTCAGCCAACGCTTCGGCAGTTCCAGGTGACGGGCACGTTCACCACCGGCATGTATGAGTATGACCTGTCCAACATCTACACGACGCTGGATGACGCGCAGGAACTGCTCGGATTGTCCGAACAGGACGCGAGTGGGATCGGTGTTCGTACAGTCGACGCTGCCCGCGCCGCGGAGATTGGCGCCGAACTCGGCGAGCGGCTCGGCTATCCCTATTCCGTGCAATCTTGGATCGAGCGTAACAGGGCTCTTTTCAGCGCCCTCCAGCTGGAGAAGATCGCCCTGGGCGTGATCGTCTTCCTGATCGTCATCGTGGCGGCGTTCAACATCGTCAGCACGCTGGTGATGGTGGTGTCGGACCGGACGAAGGAGATTGGGATCCTTCGTACAATGGGGATGACCGAAAAAGGCATCATGCGGGTCTTTGTCATTCAGGGCGTCTGGATCGGAGTGATCGGGACGACTGCTGGTGCCGCTCTGGGGATCGGTGTGTCCTGGGCGCTGGACCGTTTCGAACTCATCAAGATCCCCGGAGACGTGTACTTCGTGGATCACCTGCCGGCGACGATGGATCCGCTCACGATCCTCGTCATCGTCATCACGAGCATCCTCGTCTCCTTTGTTGCTACGATCCATCCGGCGCGTCAGGCGTCCCGATTGCAGCCGGTCGACGCGATCCGCCATGAGTAGGCAGGAGATCGACCGTGGATGAGGCGACACTTCCCCTTGAGGCTCGTGGCATCTCCAAGGTCTTCACGGGTGGAGACGGAAGCGACCTCTCGATCCTCTCGGGCGTGGATTTTCATCTCGCCCGTAACGAGGCCGTGGCCATTATCGGCGCGAGCGGTGCGGGAAAGTCGACGCTCCTGCACGTCCTTGGAGCGCTCGACCACCCGACCGCCGGTGAGGTCGTCATCGAGGGCCGTGCCGTGAGCGGACTCGACGATGAAACGATTGCAGCAGTGCGCAACCGGAGCATCGGGTTCGTCTTCCAGTTCCATCACCTTCTTCGTGAATTCACAGCCATCGAAAACGTGATGATGCCGGCCCTGATCGCCGGCATGGATCAGGGTGCTGCCCACACGAAGGCCGAGATGATCCTGGCCGATGTGGGGCTCGCGAATCGACTCACGCACAAGCCGCGTCAGCTGTCTGGAGGAGAACAGCAGCGCGTGGCTGTTGCCCGGGCCCTGGTCAACGACCCGGTGGTATTACTGGCCGATGAGCCGAGCGGAAACCTCGATATGGAGACGAGCGGCGTCCTTCACGATCTGCTCTTCACCCTTCGTGAACGTGGCGACCTCTCGATCGTCGTGGTGACTCATAACCATGATCTGGCAGACCGTGCCGACCGCGTGCTTCTGATGGAGCATGGGCGGCTCCATCCGCGGGTTGAGGGGTAGATGTGACGCGAGTCCCGCGGATCGAAAAGACGAAGAGCGATCGATGGCCGACATGAAATGCGAAAACTGCGGATCGACTGAGCCGGTCGTGCACCTCACGCAGATCGTGAACAACGAAATGTCGACTCATCACCTATGCCAGGCATGCGCTGCTGAGAAAGGGCTTCAGGATTCCCCGGATCCCACGAACTACCAGCTGCTCGATCTCATCGAGAAGGTGTCGCCCGAGGCGCTGGGTGTTTCCCAGGGTGGAGGGGGGCAGTGCTCTTTCTGTGGTCTCACGTTTGATGATTTTCGCAAGACCACGCGACTCGGCTGCCCGCAGTGTTACGAGGCCTTCTCGGACCATCTTCCGCGGCTTCTTCGACGTATCCACGGTGGCGTGAGGCATGTGGGGAAGGTCTACCTGCCCCCCGATCCCTCCGCCTCCGAAATGGAGAAGCGTCTGGAAGGATTACGCCGAAAACTCGAGCGTGCTGTCCAGTCCGAGGACTTCGAGCGGGCTGCCGAGATCCGGGACGAGATCCAGTCGTTGGAGCCTGTGCAGAGTCCCTCGTGAGCGAATTCGACGCGATTCCCGACCACGGCCTCGGATGGCTCGAGGCGAGTGGTGAGCACGCAGACATCGTGCTGTCCACGCGAGTCCGGCTTGCCCGTAATCTTCAGGGGCATGCGTTTGGAGCTCGCGCGCGGGTCAATGACCGTGAAGCTGTGCTGCGTCAGTTCAAAACTTCTGCCGATCGCTCGGAGATGTTGAGG
>JAKMDG010000376.1 GCA_022428035.1 Longimicrobiales bacterium | reverse complement strand
GTCACTCACACACCCCGAACCGACGGCGACGATCCGGTACACCCTCGACGGCAGAGAACCCACGCCGGCGGATCTCGCTTACTCGGCTCCGCTCTTCCTGACCGAGACCACGACCGTGCGGGCGCGGGCGTTCGCGGCGGGATTTCTGTCCTCGCCCATCACCTCGGCCACCTGGATCTTCACGGACGACGTGCTTGGCCAGGACGTCGCGCGCGCCCAGGCCCGCGGTCTGCCCGCGCAGTGGATCGACCAGACCGGTACGGATTGGACGCTCGGCGGCGCGCGCCCCGGGGCGTGGTACGGCTTCGACGGGCTGATCACTGGCCCCTACACGGCCCAGGAGATCCGCGACGCACTGCGCGCGCTACCGACGGTCTCGCTCCTGCTTCATCCAGACGATCTCTTCGGCTATGCGGCTCCGTCCGGGCGGGACGGGATCTACAGCAACTCAGAAGAGGAGGGCGACCTGTGGGAGCGTGCGTGCTCTCTGGAGTGGATCGACCCGTCTGGCGGCCCCGGTTTCACGATCGACTGCGGCACGAGCATCCAGGGAGGCAGCGGCACCGGGCGCTCGTTTCGGGGCCAGCTCTCGATGGCCCTGAAGTTCAAGTCGCAGTACGGCCCGAGCAAACTCAACTTCCGGGTCTTCGAGGACTCGCCGGTCGATGCGTTCGACTATCTGGTCCTCGACGCCGGAAACCAGCTCTCGATCAGCGGGCCGACGGCGCAGAAGCTCCATGCACAGGAGACGCGCGACCAGTTCGTCGCTGATCTACACCGCCGGATGGGGCACCTCGAGCCACACGGCCGATGGGTGCATGTCTTCCTGAACGGCATGTACTGGGGCGTTTACCACCTGCATGAACGGCCGGACGAGCGCTTCGCCGCGGCCTACGGCCCCGGCGGCGACCTCGAGTACGACTGGGTCAAGATCGGGGTGCCCATGCAGGGCAACGGCGACCTGTGGGGGGAGATCCGCGATATCGTCGACGGCGGCGTCGCGCCCGGCGCGCAGTGGCAGGGCGGCGACGCGTACGCGGCGCTTTCAGCTCGCGTCGACCTGGCTAGCTACGTGGACTACTTGCTCGCCCAGTGGTACTCAGCCAACTACGACTGGCCGAGGAACAACTGGATGGCGACGGCGCGTGCGCGTCTGTCCGCTGACCCGGGTGACAGGAATCCCGAGGGTCGCTTCGTGTTCCACGTCTGGGATGCCGAGGGGACGCTGAACTGGAGCACCGTCTCCACCGCGAACCGCACGGACGAACGGAGCCTGTCCTTCAGAAGCGCTGTCTACATCCACACGGCGGCGCTGCAGCATCCGGACTACCTGACGCTGCTCGCTGACAGAGTCCAGCGACACATCCTCGAGCCGGGCGGCGCCCTCTACGTCGAGCCCGGGTTCGATCAGGCCAACACGGTGTTCGACCCTGCGTTCCCGGAGCGCAACGTCCCCGCGAGCCTTTACCACCGCCTCGTCGAGATGCTCGAGCCGGCTGTGGTGATGGAGTACGCCCGCTGGGGGAACTACTTCAACAACCCCGGGCAGTACGACCCCTCGGACTGGAGGATCGAGCGAGACAGACTGCTGAGCATCTTCTTCCCGGTCCGTAGCGGCGTCCTCATGCAGCAGCTGATCGCGTCGACGCCGCAGCAGTTCCCCGATCTCGACGCTCCGGCGTCGAACCTCCAGCCCGGGGCCTATCCCGTCGGCACGAGCCTGGTGCTTCAGCAGGCCCAGAGCGCCTCGATCTACTACACGCTCGACGGCTCCGACCCGCGCATGTCGCTCGGAGCGGTCAACCCCTCCGCGTCGATCGCGTCTGCGCCCATATCGCTTCAGCGCGGGCTGCACAGGGTTCGGGCGCGCGCGTTCGACGGGACGGAGTGGAGCGCGCTCTTGGAGCGCGATCTGGCCGTCGGCTTTCGTGTGCGTATCAACGAGATCCAGGCGGACAACCGTGGAACGGTCGCCGATCCCTCCGGGCAGTTCGACGACTGGATCGAGCTGCGTAACCTGACGAACGACACTCTGGATCTCACTGACTTCCACCTGACCGACGATCCGGACAACCCGACGAAGTTCCGCATTCCTGCGGGCACCTCGATCGGGCCACGCGGCCGGCTCTTGTTCTGGGCGGATGAGCAAGGCTCCCAGGGGCCACTCCACCTGAACTTCAAGCTCTCCGCGACCGGGGAGTACGTCGGGCTCTTCGGGCCCGAGGGTCTCGATGGCGTGCTGCTCGATCAGGTGCACTTCCCGCCGCAACGCCCGAACATGTCGCTGGCGCGGATCCCGGATGGGCGCGGGCCGTTCCGTGCAAGCGCAGGGCCGACGCCCGGCGCTCCGAACGGGTTCGGTGACCGCGCTCCGCGGTGATCGCAGAATCACTGATCTGCGCTGCTTCTTCGGTACGCAGCAGGGCTTAGCGATCGTTGGCCGGGCGAGGCGTGGTCGTTCTGTCGGCCTTTCCGCATCAAGCGCCGGTGATTCAGTGAC
>JAKMDG010000355.1 GCA_022428035.1 Longimicrobiales bacterium | reverse complement strand
GGCGAAATTCGGTCGACATCCTGCAGTCCGGTGGAGAGAAGATCTCCGCGCTCGAAATCGAGGACACGCTGCGTTCTCATCCTGCGGTTGCCGACTGCGCAGTCGTCGGTGTAGCCGATGTGAACTGGGGTGATCGCGTGTGCGCCGCCGTCGTACTTCGCCCCGGTGAGGTGACATCAGCGGAGGCACTGAGGAGCTTCAGCAAGAAGCGTCTGGCGCCGTATAAGGTGCCTAAGGATGTTCTCCTCCTCGAGGAACTGCCCCGAAACGCGATGGGCAAGGTCACCAAGCCTGCCGTACGCGACCTCTTCGCCGAGGAGAACGACGAATGATCGACGCCGTGCTGAGCAATCTGCGCGAGTACTGGATGGTGCACTCGCTGCTCGTGCTCTACACCGTCATGATCGGTCACCATGCCTGGACGGGGAATCGGAAGACCAAGGGTCTGGCCGATTACTACGTCGGCGGTCGGAACATGGGCGGCTGGGTCATCGGCCTCTCGTTCTTCGCCACCTACGCGAGCACGAATTCGTTCGTGGGCTTCTCCGGTCGGACCTACGAGTGGGGGCTGCCGTGGCTGCTCTTCATCCCCACCGCGGTGGCGTTCTCGCTCTTCGCATGGATCGTTGTCGCGCCCCGTCTGCGGGCCTTCACCGCGGCCATGGACTCGCTCACGATCCCCGACTTCATCGGCTTCCGATTCGGCAGCACATCGGCCCGTGTCCTGTCCGCCCTGATCATGATCGCGGCGTCGCTGTTCTACATGACTGCGGTGTTCAAAGGCATCGGCAACCTCCTCGAGACCTTCCTGGAGATCCAGTACGAGGTCTCGATCGTGATCGTGTTCTTCATCGTGATGACGTACACGATGGTCGGCGGCTTCATCTCCGTAGTGAAGACCGATTCGGTTCAGGGCGTAGTCATGATCCTGGCGGCGATCATCCTCTTCACCGGAACGGTGAACGCAGCCGGCGGGCTGGGCTCGATCACCGAGGTGAGAGCGCAGCCCGGAGGTGAAGCGCTTTTCACGTGGGGAGGGGGTGTGGCGATTCCAGTGTTGATGGGGACGATGTTCGCGGGGCTGGTGAAGTTCGCGGTGGAGCCCCGCCAGCTATCGCGCTTCTTCGCGCTCGAGGGCGAGAAGGCGACCCGGACCGGAATGATCGTCTCGTCCGTGACCTTCGCCGCGGTCTTTTCCCTGCTGATCCCGGTCGGCATCTACGCACGACGCATCCTGCCCGAGGGCCTCGAGGACACCGATCTCGTGGTACCGACCCTGCTGACGGACGTCTTCGGGCAGGGCACCGGCGCCTTCCTTCTGGTGGCGATGGTGGCTGCGGCCATGTCGTCACTCGACTCGGTCCTGCTGGTCATGGCCTCCACGACCGAACGGGACATTGTGAGCGTCTTTCGACCCGGTCGGACCGAGAAAGCAGAGATGTTCTGGACGCGCGCGTGGGTCGCGGTCTTCGCGTTCATCACCGCGGTCATCTCGCTCAATCCACCGGACGGCATTGTCGAGCTCACGGCGTTCAGCGGGAGTCTCTACGGTGCCTGCTTCTTCCCGGCGATCATCTTCGGGCTGCACTGGCGCCGCGGGAGCGGCGCCGGGGTGATTGCGTCTTTCGTGGTCGGCATCGGTGTGCTCCTGGGGTGGGAGTACGTGCCGGGGTCGGAGATCCTCCATGAGGTCTTCCCGGCGATGGTGCTGTCGACAGCGGCGTTCTTGCTCGTCAGCCTCAACACCGCAGACGGGGCGGACGAGCGCGTGCTCGCCCTCATGGACGAGGCCGACGGCATCAACCGGGCAGAACCCGCAGTTCCGTGAGCACACTCGTTCTGGCCGGTGAACAAGCAGACATCCTCGCGTCGCTTCGGCGTCTGAAGGGGACCGGCACCGTTGGTGACGTCATCGCCGACTCGGGGCTTCCGGCTGACTCCGTGCGCGCCGGCCTGAAAGCGCTGCTCGAGTCACACCATGGGCACCTGGCCGTGACCGACTCCGGTGAACTCGTCTACGACTTCGATGCCCGTGTGATCGAGCGGGGGAACGAGCCCGTTCTCGCCCGCGCCTGGTCACGGTTCCGGCAGGTAGCTCGCGGGGCGTTCAAGGCATGGATCGTGATCATGCTCGTCGTCTACTTCGTGGTCATGGTCGTTCTGGTGATCGCCGCGCTGTTCGCCAGCCAGCGGGGCAACGATTCGCGCGGTGGTCTGGGTGGCGGTCGAAGAGGCGGCGGATCCCTCGGCATCAACCCGATGTTCTGGTACTGGATCTGGGGGCCACGCTGGCGGATCGGTCGCCCGTACTATGGTCACCGGTGGGAGCGGACGCTGCCGAAGCAAGACCGGGTCCCCTTCTACAAGAAAGTCTTCGCATTCGTATTCGGCCCCGACCAGCCGAAGCCGACCCAGAAGCAACTCGATCGAAGCAAACTCCGACTGATCCGGGCCCGTTCCGGTGTGCTCACGACCGCCGAGCTGGTCGAACACACCGGTTCGACCTTCACGGAAGCCGACGACGAGATGGGCCGGTTACTCGGTGCCTATGACGGCGAGGCCGCTGTGTCTCCTGACGGCGAGCTGGTCTACGCCTTCCCCGGTCTCATGGCTTCGACACAGGGCTCGAGGACGAAGCGGGCTCCGAACCCCGCGTGGATGAGGCTGGAGCCCGAGCTGGAGCTGACCGGGAACACGGCCGGTGCGAACGCAATCGTCGCGGGTATGAACTCCTTCACCCTGATCGCGGCGGCGACCTCGCCCTGGTTCATTTTTCCCCGTCTGGGCATCGGCGGTCCTGCCGCGTTCTGGGCCCTGGTCATCGTGCCCGTCGTCTTCAGCGTCCTGTTCTTCGCCGGTCCGCTCGTCCGCATGACGGGCGTGACGTTCGAGAACCGGAGGAGGGGGCGTCGTAACGTCCGGCGCGTGCTCACGGGCTTCGTGTACGACAAGGCACTTCGGGGCCGCCCGCTGCCGCTGAGCGAGGCCCACGCTCACGTAGAGTCGAAGTTGCCCAACGCCTCGACCACCCGGGACGGGATCGCCACCCTGCTGGACGAGCTGGTGGCGGCACTCGACGGGGAGGTCTCGGTCGCGGAGGATGGAGAGGTCTACTACCGCTTCACGGCCATCCGGGATCAATACACCGCCAGTGACACGGTGCGGCGATTCCTCAAGTTGGAGAAGCGCCAGCTCGGGGACGTTGTCTTCTCGACGTCGGACTCCGCGGAGGACGCCGATGCACGCGAGCTCGAGCTTTTCGATCGCGAGCTTGTCGGTGAATCTTCAGACCTCGGGGCGTACCTGCCCGTGCTCGACCGCGTGGACGTGGAGGAGCCGTACGACCTCATCAGCTTCGACGAGGAGCTCAGCCGGCGCGGCTAGCGTCGGACCGGGCCGATCCAACCGAAGCCCCCGGGGTAAACACGCTGCTACCCTGAGCGTAGCCCCGGGCGGAACCATCTCGTACGATGTGCGTTACGATGACCATGACTTCTCTGAAATCGATGACCCGCGCGGTCCCACTCGCGCTCGCCGTCGCCCTGGCGGGCTGTGGTGGTGGGGCGGCTGGCCACAATCCGTTCGACCCCTCGTCGATTCCGAACGCCAGCCCGTCCGAAGATCCCATCCAGATCGACATCCAGAACAGCAACTTCAACGATGTCACCATCTGGGCGATGAGGTCCGGTCAGCGAATCCGTCTCGGTCGCGTAACGGGCAAGACCGACCAGCGATTCCGCATCGCATGGAACGCGGCGATCCCGATCTCGTTCGCGGTCGATGTCGTGGGGGGACGCGGATGCCGCAGCAATTCGCTCGCCGTGGAGCCCAACGCCCGAGTCTGGCTCGTGGTTCCGGCCAACATGGGGCTGCAGCCGTGCCAGGCCGGTCGACGCTGATCCGGCGGCTTCCCGTGATGCGAACCCTCTATCGATCGGCCCCGTTGGTTCTGCTGCTGTGTGCCGGGCTCTCAGCTTGTGCGACAGGAAGCGCCGACATCGCGGAGGATCCGTACGCGTTCACGTCGACCAATCGGCCGCCGCGGGTCCGGATCGTGGTGCGGAACATGAACTTCAATGACGTGCGCCTCTTCGCGCTCTCACCCAGCGGCCGCACGTCGATCGGTCATGTCGGTGGTAAGCAGGAATCCGAGTTCGAGATCGACTGGCGTATGTCGGCGTTCATGAGTATCGAGATCAACATGGTGGCCGGCCCGAAGTGCCAGACCCAGGAGATGCAGGTCGACCCGGGTGACATTCTGGAGTTGCAGATCGCGGTGGTGTTTCAGCAGACCGCAGGTTGCCGCTGACCCGCACGGCGAGACCTACTCGTACAGCAGATCGGGTTCGAGCTCAGCACTGAAGCGCGTCAGCTCGACGTCCACACCGTGGAGAATCTCATCCGGTCCCGCGCCTGCATCGATCCCGGTCCGCAGCCCGTCATTGCCCCAGAGAATGTCGATCGGCATGAGGGTCTCCTCGTACTCGTACGGCGGCGGACGCCAGGGAAAGGGATCCGGGCCGACTTTTCTGCACGCTGCCATCAG
>JAKMDG010000326.1 GCA_022428035.1 Longimicrobiales bacterium | reverse complement strand
ACACGTACAACGTCCACCCTGGTGCCCCGGTGGAGGCGCAAACCGCGGCTGGAGTGACGGCCTGACCTGGGTCAGGGTCTGACGGGCGCTACTTCTTCTTTCCCAGCTTCAACCACTTCATCGGGTTCGGTCCGAGCTTGTCCCATGGTCCGCTCGGTGACGGGGGTGGGGGACGCTTGGGCGGTTTGGGGTCGCACGGACCCGTGGGCACCTTGATGTTTGGTCTCGGCGTTTTCGCCATGGATGCACCTCCTCTGAGTTCCCCTACGGATTGCGGCCCGCAGAGGTTCATGAAGCTGCGTCAGGGATCGATGTCAGCGGGTCGACTCAGAAGAACAGCGACAGCGACAGATACCCGAGCGCAGGGACGGATCCGTATTCTGAACCGAGCGCAAAGAGTGAGGGAGCCGAGTCGCCGACTCCAAGGTAGAATCCGGCCCGTGTCGATGCGGCACTCGTGGTGGACCAGGAAACCCCCGGGGCGAGGAGGAGGCTGGGGTCCTCAGCGTTCACCAGGGCAAGCGCATCCACCCCGAGCAGCGGGTGGATCTGCCAGCTCGCTGTGGTGGCGATTGTCCAGCGGCCGAGGGCTTGCATGTCGCCACGCAGGAATGCATCCGAGACGGCCACGGCGATCAACTCGTCCGGGGACGTCGCGCCGTATTGATCGAACTGCACCTCGGTGACCAGGAAGAGATCTTTGCCACCCGGCTGGAAGTACCGGTCGAAGCCGGCTGCAGCACGAAGAAGTGCGCCGCCCGTCGGATCCTCCCGGACCGAGACCTCGGCCCGTAGCGAGGTGGAACCGACTCCCCCGCTGGCGAACACGGCGCCCGCGGCCTCGTCGTGCAGTAGTCCGCCCCAGGCGCCGAAGGCCCAGCCGCCGCGTGAGGTCGCGATGCGGCCGAGCGCGGTCATGTGCGTCCCCGTCTGCGTCTCGGTCGGTCGGACGACCGCCTCGAGTTCGGTGAACGGTCCCGTGAAGTAACGGACCCGCGCGGCGTCGATGCCGCCACGGTATTCACGGAACGGATCCGACGGGTCAAAGGGTGAGAAGGGATCGGCGGGCGTCAGGAAGAGCGTTGTGGCCCAGGAAACCGCCTGTCGTCCGACCGTGAGATCGTACGAGTCACCGGCGAGTCCGACCGCAAGTCGGTCGAAGCGATGACGCCAGTCGCTGCGGTCCCCTTCACGCAGCGTCCACTGCAGAGGCATCCAGTCTGTCGCCTGTCCGGCTCCACCGGGGCTGGTGAAGCTGAAGCCACCCCCTTCGGGCTGACGCTGGAGGACGTGCTCGTACGCCGTCTCAAGTGTGATCGGGCCGGTCGCAAGATCCACCATGAGCCGGCCGCGTCCGAGCCAGGACGATCCTCCCGGTAGCACGTCCGACTCGGTGGCGAAGGAGCCGACGCCGAGCGCATAGCCCGAAACATCAAGCTGTGCCGCTCCTCGCATCGGGAGTATCAGACTCCCCAGGAGAAGACAGACAGAGCCGACGCGAAGCCTTCTCCGAGCGGACGCGCGGTTCCATGCCGTGACCACGTCAGGTGTCAGGTCTCGACCCGAACGGGCGCGCGACGCTCGTCCTGTTCAATCCGTCCATCGACCAGCGTAATCAGACGACGTGCGCGCTCCATGACGCGCGGGTCGTGCGTCGAGAAGATGAACGTCGTCTCCAGCTCCCGATTCAGGCGCTCCATGATGTCGAGCAGTGCCGTGCTGGTGGCAGAGTCGAGGTTTGCGGTCGGCTCGTCGGCCAGCACGAGCGCCGGGTTTCCGACGACTGCCCGAGCCACGGCCACGCGCTGTTGCTGTCCGCCGGAGAGCTTGCCCGGCCGCCGGTCGGCCAGGTCTCCCAGGCCGATTTCCTCGAAAAGCTTCATGACACGCTTTCGGCGCTCGGGGGCGGGCACGCCACGCAGGAGGAGCGTGAACTCGGCATTTTCGAGTGCTGTGAGTACGGGCAGCAGGTTGTACGCCTGGAAGACGAAGCCGATCTGCTCGAGGCGGAGCCGCGCCAGCTTCTTGCCGTCGAGGGCGGTCAATTCTTCGTCTCCGATCCAGATCTGGCCCCGGCTCGGCTGGGTCAGTCCACCGAGCAGGTTCAGTACGGTGGTCTTCCCTGAGCCGGACGGCCCGGCCATCGCCACGAAGTCGCCGCGCTCTACTTCAAGGGAAAGGTCGGCGACCGCGACGACGTCCGTGGGCTCTTGTTCGTAGGTCTTCCAGAGGTCCGTCGTACGGATCGCCAGCTTTGCACCGTGGTCGTTCGTCATCGGTCGAATTTCATGGCTTCTGCGACATCGAGGCGAGTCGCGCGCAGCGCCGGATAGATGGAGGCGAGCGTCCCGATGATCACGATCGAGTACACGCTCACGAGGATCTGGTCTACGGAGAATTCCGGGTAGATCACGGGGTCGATGATCGTCCCGGAAAACGAAAGGTCGCCCTCCATGAGGGCGGAAAAGTCGAGCCCGTCGCCGAAGAAACCCCATGTCACGGCATAGCCGAGGATGACCCCCAGCAATCCGCTGGCTGCGGTCAGGAAGAGACCCTCGAAGTAGACAACGAGACCTGTTTCCGGCCCGGTCAGGCCCATAGCCTGAAGGATGCCGAACTCACGCCGTCGGCCCAGGACCGCCATCATCACCGAATTGAGGATTGCCAGCGCAACAATGGCGAAGAGGATGGCGTGGAAGATGTAATCACCCACGTCATCGATGCGGATCGCATCCGCCAGTTCCGGTGAGGTTTCTTCCCATCCGAGCACGTCGAGGGCGCCATCGCCGTCGAGTGCCGCTTCGAGATCCCGGATTGCGGGAGCGGTCATCGCCGCCGCATCCATGAGCATCGCCACCGTCGTGACCGCACCGGGCGCTTCGAGCCAGCTCTGCGCCGTCTCGAGCGGGATGTGGATCAAGCCCTCGTCCATCTCGGGTATGCCGGTCCGGAAGATGCCGACGACCCGGACCAACTGGCCCTGGACGTCGCCACTCGCGGACTGAGCGGTCAGTACAAAACGGCTTCCCACCTCGAGCTCGAGTCGGCGGCTCAACTCCACACCGACGAAGGCCTGAAGACGGTCCTCAGGCTCGAGGTAGCGTCCGTCTTCCAATCGTTCGTGCAGCGCTGAAAACGTGGGCTCCAGCTCAGGATTCACGCCCAGGATGCGTACAGGAAGCGCGGACGACGCTGAGCTGGCCAGACCGCCGACCACGAGACGGGGTGCCCA
>JAKMDG010000313.1 GCA_022428035.1 Longimicrobiales bacterium | reverse complement strand
CGGCCATGCCCCTGATGTCGTAGTGCCGCTTGCTCTTGTCCTTGATGACCGGCGTGCGCCAGCTCTGCATGAACTGCCCGTCAGAGTCGAGGGCCACGATGCCCCCTGTGATGCCGGGGTCGATGCCGATGAAGATCATGTGCTTGCTCCTATGTCGTAGACGGACGCCAATCGATCGATGCCGGTGACCAGCGACCGCAGACCACCAGCTTCTCCTTCGCTCGCGTCATGCCGACGTAGAACGTCCTGATGATCGAGTCGCGACCCTCGCCGGGCCGGGTCCACTCGCGCATGCCGCTGCGGCTCAGGTCGGGAAGCAGGTAGACCACGTCGCTCTGTCCGCCCTTCACGCTGTGCACCGTGCCCACGCACAGCCTCGGGTCCTCGGCCAGCTCCGCTCTCCCGCTCTTCTTCGCGATGTTGATGGCGTAATCCATCAGCTTCGCCTTCGAGGCGAGCAGACGCTCTGCAAGCCAGTCGACCGGGTCGCCGGTCTCGAACGCTGCCCGCAGCCCGTCCCACGACTCGCCGAAGCAGGCGCGGCCGTCAGCCTCGCCGATCACCTCGTCGCCGCGCTCGTCCATCTCGGCTTGCTGCCTGATCATGGTCTTGGCACTCGGGCGCAGCACGCCTCGGCTCTGCAGCACCTCGGTCCACACCGCTGCCTCGCGCCACGTCCACACCCGAGCACGCTCGCCATACGTCTGCGCATCGGGGCGCAGGTAGGCGCGCATCTTCCCTGCGCCTCCACGCAGCGGGTTCCAGCCGCCATGCGCCGGGCGGAACGGGTTCGCGAACGGGACGCCCTCACGCCGCAGCACGGCGATCGCGTTGCGCAGCATGTAGCCGCAGGTCGCGAGGAGCATCACGCTCTTCCCCGCGTCGAGGTCGGCCCTGATGTCGTCGATGAGCGGCTCGACGTTCTTCGCGTTGCCCCTGCTCGTCGTCACCTCGCCCCCGAAGTCGCGCGGCTTGTACTCGACCGCGTAGCGGTAGCTCGCTCGGCTGATCCACTCGCTCGCGGCCTTGTGCACTGCGTGCGGCACCCGATAGCTCTGCGTCAGGTGGTAGTTGTTCTCCTCAGGGATCTCGCCCCCGAGGAACGCCTTCACGCTCGCACCGCGCCAGCCATAGATGGCCTGATCGCCGTCGCCAGCCAGCACCGCGTACTCGGCTTGCTCTGACCAGCGACGGACGAGGTCTAGCTCGACCACGCTGCAGTCCTGCGCCTCGTCCACCACGAAGACCGAGGGTGCCCCCGGTGCGCAGGGCAGGTCGACAGCGCGCTCGATGAGCCCGGTGAAGTCCATGTACCCCGTCTCGTGCAGCCAAGCATCCCAGCGTCTCTGGAAGCTCGCGACGTCGTCGCGCCACTGCGATCGCGGCGTGCGGTTGTGCCGGTACACCTGCGCCAGCGCCATGAGGTCGTCGCCCGTCGTCGCCTTCTCGTTCTTCTTCACCTCCGGGTTCTCAACGCTCGGCGCACCACCGCCGAGGCGGAACATGGGTTCGCGCTCGTTCCACTCGGCGACCTCGCCCTCAGCGATCGTCGGTCGGCCCATCGCTCGGAACGCAAGCGCATGGAGCGTGCCCACGTTCTCCTTCGGGATCGGCAGGTCGCGGCTCGCGATCTCCGAGGCCGCTGTCTTCGTGAGCGAGCAGATCACGACGTTGTCAGCTCCGAACTTCTCGGCGGCCTTCGGCACCCAGCGCGTCGCGAGCGCGTGACTCTTCCCGCAACCCGGCGGCCCGTGCAGCCTGAACTCAGCCATCGAACAGCACCTTCCAGATCGCCATGCCGATGCTCCAGATGAGCACCGCGCCGATCAGCATCGACAGCGAGAGGATCGCGCAGCCGATGCGCGCCATGCCCGGATCGAGCGAGGTCGGCAAGTCCGGGTGCATCCTCCGCTCATGCGCAGAAAGCGTCTGCCACTGCTCGTGCCGCTCCTCGGGCGACGTTCCACGTGGAACACCTGCGCCACGCGGCGGGTCGTTCGGTTCTTTCGGGTGCGTCATTACTATTCGCTTGGCCTCACTATTCCTCGCAAGCCTGTGCCCTGTATGCACTTACGTCTGGTATTAGTCGATTGCTAATTATTCGGGAGTCGGTCGCCTATCAGATTTTTTCTCCCTCTAGAAGGGCACGTGGTCTTCCTCCTCCTGCGCGCTCGGTTCGGCCTGCTGCGGCAGCCGCGCGGCCACGCCCAGCGGTGCCGTCCACGCGCCCACTGTGCTCTTCTTGCCGTCCGACTCTCGCGTGTAGTTCACGACCACCGGCTCGCTCCCTGCCGTGCGCAGCAGCGTGGCGATCTGCTTGCGCCCTAGGCGCTCGTCGCGGTGGAACGCGAGCCACGACCGGAACTCGGAGAGAAAGAAGCACACGCGCCCGTCTGACAGCCTCAGAG
>JAKMDG010000263.1 GCA_022428035.1 Longimicrobiales bacterium | reverse complement strand
GCATCTCGTAGTGAAGGTGCGGGCCAGTCGCGAGGCCACTCATCCCCACGTAACCAATCACATCGCTCTGATGCACCCGGGTCCCGAGGGTCACATCACCACGAAACCGGCTCAGATGGGCATACCGGGTCACCCACCCATTCGGATGGCGGATCTCAACGGTATTGCCGAAACTGCCCTTTGACCCGCGGTGGACGACCACTCCGTCGGAGGTTGCCATGATCGGTGTACCCGAATCGGCGGCGTAGTCGATGCCGCGGTGCGCCCGAATGGTGTTCAGGACCGGGTGTCGGCGGCCGCTGGAAAACCGACCAGAGATCCGACGGTACGACAGCGGCTTGAGCAGGAAGGCTCGACGGACCGATTCGCCATCCAGGTCGAAGTACGAGCCTCGACCATCTCCATTGGGATCGAAGAAGATCGCATGGTACGGGGTTCCACTGTTCACGAACTCGGCCGCAAGCAGCCTTCCCGCCCGCATGGATCCGTCGGGACGAACTTCCCGCTCGAAGGCGAACCGGTAGTGGTCACCCGGACGGATCTGTCGCGAGAAGTCCATCTGCCACTGGAACACCCGATCCAGGTGGTCGATGAGCAGGTTGCGATCCTCGAACGTCAACGAGGTGAGCTTCGCGTTGTTGACCACAGAGCCCCAGAAGGTCTCTGTGATCTCACCGGTCGCGTAGATCGTGTCGACGAAGATGGGCGTCTGAATGAGTTGAGAGTTCCAACCGAGGATGTCGCGGTCGAGTCGGACCGTTCGGTCCTTGCTCACGGCAACGTCGACCCCCCGGAGTTCATTGTTCTCAGGGAGGTAGCGAAGGGTGACCTCTGTGCGCTCTCGCAACCTTCGCGGGTCGGCATGCTCCTGGAACGCGAGCAGAAGCGAGGCCTGCTGGTTGGCATCGATCGCCTCGTAGAGAAGCCCACCGAACGTCTGTCCTCGGCCGAGTGCGTGAACCTCCACGCGTTCCGCGGCGGGGACCCAGACAGCCTCCAGCGACCCGACGTCGGGCGTGTCTGACACGCACGCAGAAAAGAGGACGATCACCGCGCTGGCGATCCCCCCCGCTTGAACCCTCGATGTGATAGACTGCATCACGCTCGACTCCTAGACTCCTCACTATTGTCCGCAAAGCCCCTGAGCATCAAGGGGCTCGAACGGTCAACTGCCCGGCGGACGTCTCCGCCGGACAGCCAGTCGCCCGAGAACGAACTGGAGCTAGGGCTCCCGCTCAGTCCATCTGGCGACGAATGAACGTCGGAATGTCCAATCCTTCGATCTGCTCCCGAGAGACGATCCTCTCCGGGAATCTCGTCAGCGGTAGAACAGGCTCCGACGCCCCACCGCCCACCGCAACACGCTGCTCGGGCAACTCAACGGGCACACTGGGTGCTGGCGGCTCGAGCACCGGGGGGACGACCTCGGCAGCCGGCTGAACCGGCTGAACGGGCTCGACCTGGACCGGCTGCGGGGTCGGGGTCTGCGGGCGAGAGCGCCGGAAGTTGCCCGCAATCACCTTGTCGTCGTTCTCCGAATCAAACCCGGTCGCGATCACTGTGACGCGAATCTGGTTCTCAAGCTCCGGACTGTGAACGGCGCCAAAGATGATTTCGGCCTCGTCTCCCGCCTCTTCCTGAATAATCGACGAAATCGTCGTGACCTCGTCAATGGCGAGGTCCATACCGCCGGTGATGTTGATCAGGACGCCCTTGGCCCCCGCAATGGAGACATCATCGAGGAGCGGCGACGAGATCGCCTCCTGAGCCGCTTCCTGGGCCCTGTTGTCACCCTCGCCAAAACCCGAGCCCATCAAGGCCGGGCCGCGGGCTGCCATCACGGTACGCACGTCCGCAAAGTCGACGTTCACCTCGCCAGTCACGCGGATCAGGTCGGACACACCCTGCGTCGCATTGAGCAGGATTTCGTCCGCCTTCTTCAGTGCATCCTTGAATGTTGTCCCTCGGGGGACGACGGAGAGCAGCCGGTCGTTCGGGACC
>JAKMDG010000224.1 GCA_022428035.1 Longimicrobiales bacterium | reverse complement strand
GGCGAAGGAACAGCTAGAGTTGATCCTGGAGGCTCGGCCGTCGTTCGTGGGCGCTCGAGTTCGACTGGGCGTCGTCTACCATCGGCTTGGTGAGGATGTTGATGCGGTCGCCCACTGGCGTCGCTGCCTCGACGATGATCCACGAGACATGCGCGCACGTGCATACCTGGCCTCCGTCGAGGTGTCTCCGGACTTGGGCACCGCGGAAGGCTGACGTCGTTCTGGTGTAGATCAGAGGCCGGCCCGATCCTTGCCCATCAATCGGTTATGAACGTGAAACGGACCCGCGCCATGCGCGTGTTACTCGCCAGCCTGATGGTCGGCCTCGTGGTGGCGTGCGCGCCTCGCGACACGGAGACGGGTGCCGTGCGTCGAGGCGACGAGGCGTTCGCGCAGGGCGACTACGATGAGGCGCTCGCGGAATACCGGCTGGCGATCCGGCAGGGTGCGGACGATCCGTCGGTGACGGCACGTGTGGCCCACACGTATGTGATGATGGGTCGGGTCGACGATGCGGGAGCCTACTACGTCGACGCGTCGGCTCGTGATCCAGGCCTGACCGATCAGGCGGTCTCCGACCTGATGCGCCTCGCCCGCGTCGCACAGGACGGGAATGACCGATTCGCGATGGCGACCGCGGTCGAGACCGCGCTGAAGCTGAGGCCCGGTGTCGGTGTGGGTGGGATGTCGCTTCCGTTGGCTCGTCACTACTACCGAAACGGCGAGTACGGTCGCGCACTTCCGTTCTATCAGAAGGCGCTCGCGGATGCGGTCGACGAGTCTCAGCCCGAGGTGGTGTTCGAAGTGGGGGTCGCCCACGACGAGATCGGTGACTGCGAAAATGCACTCCTGTTCTTCGAGCGGTTCCGGGAGATGGTGCGCCCATGGGAGCGCGGCGAAGTCGACTGGTACATCGGGACCTGCGCCTTCAATCTCGCGCGTGGCCTGCTCGATCGCTCGGCATCAGAGGATCCGGTCGAGGCCGAGGCTGACCTGCAGTTGGCGCTCGAGCTCGTGAACCGCACGGTCGAGGTGGGCGAGCCGCGGAACATCCAGGCCCAGGCCTGGTTCGAGAAAGGCGAAATCCTGGCCGAGCTAGGTCAGTGTCAGGAAGCGATGGACGCATACTCTCAGGTTCGTTTTGCCGATCAGGCAGGAGGCCTCATCGATCGTGCTCAGGACCGGTTCGACGAAATCCGGTTCGGGCGCGGTCTGGAGCACCTGCGTGACGGCCGTTGCCGCTAGATTGCCTGCCATGGATACCGTAGCCGACAGCCCCCAGGCCCGCCGCCTTCTCGCCGTGTGCTCGTCCGTTCTCCTCATCGCCTCGACGGCGTGCGGTGGTGGAGGGAGCAGTCGATATGCCGATCTGACCGCGGATGAGCTCTTCGGCCAGGCAAATGAGCGCTTCGAGGGAGGCGATCTCGGAGAGGCGATCCAGATGCTGGACCGCATTCTAGTCGCGCACGGTGACTGGAACCGTGTCCCTGACGCACGATTGATGCTTGGGAACGTCTACTTCGAGCGCGGTGACTACCTCACCGCCCGGTCTGAGTACTCGCGCTTCATTGATCGATACGCGGGCCATCCGAGTTCTGCTGATGCGGGGCTGGGCATCTGCAAGTCGCTGGCAGCCCTGGCTCCCAATCCCGAGCGAGATCAGGGCTACACCGAAGAAGCGATCACGAGCTGTCGGAATGTCGTGATCGACTTTGCCGGGAACGCCGCATCGGCCGAGGCCGCCCGGATCTCGAACGAACTCCGCCACACGTTGGCAGAAAAAGAGTTCCTGACGGGCGAATTCTACTTCCGGCGCAACATCTGGGACGCCGCCATCAAGTATTATGAGTTCGTGGCCAACATCTATCCCGAGTCTGACTACGCCGCAGCGGCGTTGCTCGGTGTGTATCGAGCGAACTTGGAGATCGGTTATGAGGATGAGGCGGAGGCGGCCATCGATCTTCTGCTGCAACGATACCCGGATTCCGAGGCCGCTTCGCAGATCAATGCCGAGCGCTCCAGCGAAACGGGCGGTGAACGGGGCTGACGCCGCTCCGGACCGAGCGCTGAAGGCTTCTTCGGCCATCCCCCGTCGGGTGGGGGTCTTCGGCGGCACCTTCGATCCTCCCCATGCCGGGCACGTCTCGGTGGCGACGGATGTCGCGGACGCCCTGGGCCTGGACGAGCTGGTCTGGATCCCTGCCTTTCGTTCGCCGCACAAGCCCGACCGCCCGCAGACCTCCGCCGCGATCCGGCTCGAGATGGTACGCCTGGTAACCAACGCCGATACACGCTTCCGTGTGGACGACTGTGAGATTACGCGTGAGGGTCCGTCGTATGCAGTCGACACACTGCGTGATATGAGATCGGCGCCGACCCACGAGGACGCCGAGATCGTTCTGATCATGGGCGCGGATCAATACGCTGCGTTCGACCGATGGCGGGAGCCGGATTCGATCCGAAGGATGGCGACGATCGCCGTGATGGATCGAGGTGGAGAGGCTGGGCCAGTCGGTGCTGGAGTCTGCCGAGTGCCGGTCGGCCGCGTTGACGTGTCATCCACCGAGATCCGGGAACGGGTCGCCCGTGGTGTACCGATCGAAGGCCTCGTCACCGACGAAGTGGCCGCTGTGATCGAGCGCGAGGGGTTATATCGCGAAGGCCTCGAGAGGCCATGAGGCTGGACGAACGCGGCCTCGAGCGATGGGGCGACCGGATTGGGAGCACAGTCCGCGCGCCTGTCGTGATCGCCCTCGAGGGGCGGCTGGGGGCAGGGAAGTCCGTTCTGGCTCGCGCGATCGGTCATGGGGCCGGCGTGGACGTGCCGATGCCGTCGCCCTCGTACAACCTGCTTCTGAGATACCCCGCGCCCGATCAGGTCGACGTCCTGCACATCGACCTCTACCGGATCGGGTCGACCGATGAACTCTGGGAACTCGGATGGTCGCAACTCGGGGAGGGCAACGAGATCGTCCTGGTCGAATGGGCGGAACGGGCCGGGGGCTTCATGCCGGATGACCACTGGATCATCGGGCTGACGGTCCCGGACGAGGAACCCCTCCTCCGGGACATCGAGGTGCGACGGGTGGGGCATCCTCCGGAGCTGCCACCATTCCCGATGTCGGTATCGGTCGGATGATCCTCGCCCTCGATACGTCGGGCCCCCTGGGGTCTGTCGCGGTCGCGGATGACGGGGATGTACTCGGGCGTGGGATATTGGTGCAGCAGGCTGGACACGCATCCGGACTCATTCCGACGATCGCGGCGGTGCTCGACGACGCGGGCGTGGATCGGGGCGAACTGACGGGGCTCGTGATCGGCGAAGGGCCTGGCTCGTTCACGGGCGTGCGCGTGGCCGCAGCGACCGCCAAAGGGCTGAGCCGTGCGCTCGACCTTCCGCTCTGGCCCGTGTCCAGCCTGGCGGCCGCGGCGTTGGCGGTAGAGGAGGGTGCGGTGCGTTATGCGCTCTTTGATGCGCGCGCTGAGCGGGTGTATGGAGCGTGCTACGGTGTTGGCGGCTCGCAGATCCAGACGCTGCTCGAGCCTCATGCCGGTGAGCTGCGTGATGTACTCGAGGGGGCCGTGCCCCCGGGAGCGGTCTTCGTCGGCGACGCGTCCGAGAAGCATCGTGCGGCGATCGAGGGAGCAGGCTTTCTCGTGGTTCTTCACGAACCGGAGGTGCTGCTGGCGGATGGCCTGGTTCGCTACTGGGCCGCCAAACCCGACGGCCTCGCTCCGGTCGAAGACGTCGGTTCGTGGGAGCCGGAGTACGTGCGGGCGTCGAGCGCTGAGCGACTGTGGGGATG
>JAKMDG010000128.1 GCA_022428035.1 Longimicrobiales bacterium | reverse complement strand
GGCGCAGACTGCGGGGGACCGTGCGATCGGTCGCCTTTCGTCAGGATTCCGGATCTCCAGGGCTGCTGACGATGCGGCGGGGCTCGCGATCGCGAACTCTCTCCGGGCTGAGGTCGGTTCGCTTCGGGTTGCTACGAGGAACGCAGAGCAATCTCAGGCTCTTTTGAGCGTTGCCGAAGGCGGGTTGCAGGGCATTCAGCAGGTTCTATTCCGGATGCAGGAACTCGCCAGCCAGGCCGCTTCCGACAACGTGGATGGCGACGGCCGCGAACTTCTCCAAGCGGAGTTCGAGGAGCTTCAGTCGGAGGTGGATCGGATTGCCGACAACACGCAATTCTCCGGGGTCAGCCTCCTGAACACCACCGCCACCACGTTGGGCTTTGTGGTGGGTGCCGCCGCAACCAACACGATTTCCTTCACGACGGTCGATGTGAACGCATCTGTGTTGGGTGTGGACTCCGGATCCATTGAGCTTGGTGACGGGGCTGGTGGAGGCGTTGCGTCCGATGGTGCTGCCGCTCTGGCTGCGATCGAGAGCGCCATCGACACGCTGTCAGAGTCGTTCGCTGCGGTCGGATCGACACAAAGTCGCGTCGACAGCGCCCTGAATCAGGCTCAGATCGCGCTCGAGAACACTGCGGCGGCGGAGTCGGTCATTCGTGATGCAGATTTCGCGGCAGAGTTCACGGCCCTGACGAAGTCTCAGATTCTCTCGCAGACCGGCGTGTCGGTGCTGGCACAGTCGAATGCTCGAGCTCAGTCGGTTCTGGCGCTGCTGCAGTAAGGCTTGCCGCTATCCGATGGGAGTTGAGCCCGCCCCCCCCGACACTGGGGGGGCGGGCTCTTCTTTATTCACGGGTTACGGCCACTCAAGAATGCCCGTGCGCGGTCGATAATTAATATGTGAAGAGCGGACGATTTGCTTTGTCTGCGTGCGACATGATCTAGGCATCAGGAACCCCGGAAATCATGGAACCTCTCGCCACCGTAAGCGGTCTGGCCACCGGAATCGATTTCCGGCAGGTCGTCGATCAGATCATCAAGATCGAGGACTCACGCCTCAATTACTTGCGGCGATCGATTTCGGATCAAAAAGCCGACAAGGCAGCCTGGGAAGAGGTCCGCGATCTTCTCGAGGCGATCGAGTCGGCCAGCGAGGGACTTTCGGAAGGCTCCGGCCTTGATGCCTTCACCGCCGAAGTCTTGGGCGACTACGCGGACAACCTCTCGGTGTCCGCCAACTCGAGTGCGAATGAGGGCAGTTACTCGGTGCGTGTCCTTCAGGTCGCTGATCGCGAAGCTCTGAGCTCGTCTCAGATCTCGTCCAGGTCTGATGCGCTCGGCATCTCCGGCCAGATCGCATTTGGCGGCTCAGTCGTCGAGGTCGCCGCTGCGGATTCACTGGTTTCGATCGCGAGTGCGATTAACCAGGCGAATACGGGTGAGGACGCGACGGGTGTCAGCGCCACGATCGTTGGTTCCGAAGGGGCGTACCGTCTGATCGTGTCCGCCGACGCGACGGGCGAAGAGGGATTGGGGTACGCGGACGTTGACGGCGTCATGGCTTCTCTCGGTCTGGTCGGCAGTTACGATTCGCTCAAGACCCGAACGGGAGGCGGATTCGCGTCGGACGAACTCTCCTCTTCATCGACCGAGGTCGGGACCCTCCTGGGCTTCAGCTCTGGAACGCCCTCGGGGACGGTAACGCTCGCCGGCGTCTCGTTCGCCGTCGATCTTGCGACCGACTCACTCGAAGATATCCGGGACAATTTCAATACCGCGGCGGGTCTCGCCTCGTCCTCTGCCTTTGCCGCGGTCGAGGAAGTGACGACCGGTCAGTACCGGCTCTCGATCACGGGTACAGCCTCGGCGTCGGACGACGATGGCGTACTTGCAGCCCTCGGCGTACTCCAAGCCGATACCTCGAGCGTATCGCAGGTCGTCCAGGGTGGCGTCCTGGCCTCGGATGCCGGTGGCACTCCAGCCGACGCGAGCACACTGGTCTCGGGTCTCTTCAACGGCGCTTCCTCAGCCGGAGTCAACGCGGGCGACACGATTCAGTTCGAAGGCACGAAAGACGATGGCTCGGCCTTTTCCTTCGCCATGACTCTCGTCGGTGGCGAGGACCTACAGGATGTGCTCGATCTACTCAATGGGGCTCAGGGGTTTGATGGGTCCGCAACCGCGTCGATCACCGATGGTCGGCTGACGGTCACCTCGGGCACGCCGGGTGTCTCCCTGCTCTCCCTCGACGCGTTCGCCGGAAACGAGGGCGGAGGCATCCTGGATTTCGGAAGCTTCTCCACTACGACCCAGGGGCGGGACCGGATGGTTTCCACGGGTCAGGACGCCCTCGTCGAGATCGACGGCGTGCTGGTCACAAGTTCCTCGAACGCGATCGATGATGCCGTGGACGGTGTGACCTTCACGGCCGTCTCTGCGGATGCGAGCAAGACACTCTCCGTGGAGGTGTCGAGGGACACAGACTTGGCAGAAGAGGCCGTGAAGGGTCTCGTCGATGCCGTGAATGGATTTTTTGGCTACGTGAGCAAGGGCATCGGCCAGGAGGGGGCAGCTCGTTCCGCGCTTGCAGGGGACAGCGTGCTGCGTGGTTTGAGGACGCAGATCGGTGACGCGCTACGAAACGCCGAGGCAGCCGGAGCGTCAGGAACGCTCAAGCTCTTCGATGTGGGGGTGGAGATCACCCGTGAGGGGGCGTATTCCTTCGAGTCGTCGGCGTTCACGGATCAAATGCTAGTGGATCCGTCGGGAGTCGAGGCGTTGATTTCTGACCTCCTGGCCGACATCGACGTGATCGTAGAATCCGAGCTGACGACAGGTTCAGGGTCGATCAGTGGTCGCGTGGAGAGAATCGACGAATCTATCGACCGTGTGGAAACCTCGCTGTTCGATCGCGAACAGCGACTTGAAGTCCGCAGAGAACAACTGCTTCTCCAGTACACGAAGCTCGAGCAAAGCATTTCACTGCTTCAGGGCCAGCAAAGCAGCCTTGCCGCTGTATCAGCAACCTTGCCGAAGGCATCCAAATGACGATCTCCAGACGAGGCAGGGACCCCTACCGGGTCGTCGCCGAAAACTATCGCGAATCGGAGGTGCTCTCCGCGACGCCGACCGAATTGACCGTGCTCCTCTATGAGC
>JAKMDG010000166.1 GCA_022428035.1 Longimicrobiales bacterium | reverse complement strand
ACACGTTCGTCAACGAGCGCCTGGCGACACATTACGGAATGCAAGGCGTCGCGGGAGATCATTTCCGCCGCGTGCAGTACACGGACGAGGCTCGTGCCGGCCTGCTGGGCCACGGCAGCGTGCTGGTCCTCACGTCCCTGGCAAACCGGACGTCTCCCGTACTCCGTGGCAAATGGGTCATGGAAGTGCTCATGGGGACGCCACCACCGCCACCACCACCGGGTATCCCGGATCTGGACGACACCGAAGGCACAGCGGAAGGGAAGCGTCTGACGACGCGTGAGCGGATGGAAATGCACCGTCAGAACCCGACCTGTAACGCCTGCCATCGCTTCATGGACCCGATCGGCCTCGCGCTCGACAACTTCGACGTAACCGGCCAGTGGAGAGTCCGTGAGAACGGTATGGGACTCGACACCCGCGGTGAGTTCTACGACGGCTCACCGATCACGTCGCCCAAAGAGGTCGCCGATGCGATTCTCCGCCGGCCTGTCCCGCTGATGCGGAATCTGACCGAGAACATGATGGCGTATGCGATCGCCCGCCGTGTCGAGTATTTCGACATGCCGACGATTCGCCAGATCGTCGCGGAGTCCGAGGAAGATGGAGCGTACCGCATGCAGTCTCTCATCGTCGGTGTGGTCACCAGCGATGCGTTCCGAATGAAGCGCGCGGCCGACATGGCCACCGATCAGGTAGATCACGATCAGTAGTTCCAAGTCTTATTAGCTGGATCCCACTTTTCAGGAGACCGGGACGATGGAGTTCATTACGGGCAAGCACCTCGACCGCCGCACCTTTCTTCGTGGCATGGGCGCAGCCGTAGGGCTTCCGTACCTCGATGCGATGGTGCCTGCTGGGCGTATGAGTGGCAGCGTTGCTCGAGCAGAGGCGGCGAAGACCCCGCTCATCGCAATTGAAGAGGTGCACGGGCTTGCCGGGTGCAACGACTGGGCTGCGACACAGCACCTGTATGCTCCGGAGATCATCGGTAAAGACTTCGAGATGGTGCCGAACAGTGCGCTGATCCCGCTCGAGCCCTACCAGGATTACCTGACGATCGTCTCGAACACGGACACTCGGATGGCCGAGGCGTTTACCGCCCCGGAGATCGGTGGTGACCATTTCCGGTCCAGCGCGGTCTTCCTCACGCAGTCCCATCCGAAGCAGACTCAGGGCTCGGACCTCTTCGTCGGCACATCCCTCGATCAGATCCACGCCCGTCGCTACGGTCAGGATACGCCGCTTCCGTCCATGCAGTTCACCATCCCGAACATTGATCAGGCGGGTGGCTGTACGTACAACTACTCCTGCGCCTACACGGACTCGATCAGCTGGGCGTCGCCGAGCGAACCGCTACCGATGATTCGCGATCCACGGGTGGCCTTCGACATGCTCTTCGGGGCAGGCGGGACGCCGGCAGAGCGGTCGGAGCGTCGCGCGATGCGCTCGAGCATCCTCGACTGGATCACAGGCGAAGTCACGGCCATGAACCGCCAGCTCGGCAGTGAAGACCGTGTGCGGATGGAGCAGTACCTGAACAATGTTCGTGAAATTGAGCGACGCATTCAGATGGTGGAGTCACACAACCTCACGGGTGAAGAACGGGCGATCCCCGAGGCCCCTGCAGGCGTGCCGGACTCATACCGCGAGCACATGGAGATCATGTTCGATCTGCAGGTGCTTGCCATTCAGACGGACATGACCCGGGTTATCACGTTCAAGACGGGTCGCGACTCAGAGAACCGGGTCTTCCCCGAGTCTGGCTCGGACCGTCCGTTCCACCCGGCTTCACACCACGGTGGTAGAGAAGAGGCGATACTCGAATTCAACAAGATCTGCCAGTATCGGGTGAGCATGCTGCCCTACCTCCTCGACAAGCTCCAGAACACGGTGGAGGGTGACACGAACCTGCTCGACAAGTCGGTTGTCATGTTCGGCTCCCCCATGGCGGACGCGAATATCCACAACCACCGGCGCTGCCCTCTGATCTTCCTGGGTAAGGGCAACGGCATCCTCGAGGGTAACCTCCACCTGAAGGCGGCGGATGGAACTCCGATGGCCAACGCCATGCTCACGATGATGCAGGACCTCGGGCATACCGACATGGAGAATTTTGGTGACAGCACGGGGAGCCTCATGCTCCGCTCCGCGGGCCGCACGACCGCTCAGGAGGTCAAGTAGCACGATGAAGCGAGCGCATTGGAGCGGACTCGGGGCGCTTTTCATGATCGTCCTGATCGCCGCGGGGCCCTTGGCCTCACCGGTTGCCGATGCCGCACGGAACGGAGACGTCGAGGCCGTACGAACGCTTCTCCGTGACGGAGCCGATGTAAATGCTGCGCAGGGCGACGGAATGAGCGCGCTGCACTGGGCCGCGGAACGGGGCGACCTGGTGTTGATGGATGTCCTGCTCTACGCCGGGGCAGAACTGGAAGCGTCGACTCGAATTGGGCAGTATCGGCCGCTCCACCTCGCCGCCCGCAATGGAAATACCGGTGCCGTCGAACGATTGATCGAGGCGGGGGCGAACGTGGCTTCGGTGACGGATCCCAGTGGCTCGACGGCCTTGCATTTGGCGGCTCTCTCTGGAAATGGCGAGGTGATCCGCACGCTTGTCGGTGCCGGGGCAGACGTAAACGCGCGGGAGGCGGAATGGCAGCAGACACCTCTCATTTTCGCGTCATCCTGGAACAGACTGGGTGCGGTTGTTGCGCTCCTCGAGAGCGGGGCCGATCCGAATCTTGCGGCCGAGTCGATGGATCTCGAGCAGATGGGCCGCTTGGATAGCGAGGCGAACCGTCGGCAGCAGGACGTTCTCAAGGCCTTCACAAATGACGGTGCCTGGGAGCCGACTTCAGGCCAGGTTCAGGCCGCTGTGCTGGCCAGTCGTGGTGCATATGAGCCGGATGCAGAGATCGCTGAACGACGCGAGCAATCACAGCGCTTCCAGCGAGAGGTTCGTATCAAAGCCAAGGGTGGGCTGACCCCGCTGCTCCACGCGGCGCGTCAGGGTCATGTCGCGACGATCGAGGTTCTCCTCGAGCACGGAGCGAACATTGACCAGGTCGGTGGTGGAGACGGGACCTCTCCACTGCTCATGGCGAGCATCAACGGTCAGTTCGACGCGGCAATGGCTCTTCTCGATCTTGGAGCCGACCCCAACATCGCGTCGACCCTGAATGGCGCCGCTCCGCTCTTCGCGGTGCTGAACTCCGAGTGGCAGCCTCGGACCCGGTACCCGCAACCGCAGGAACGAGAGGGCCAGGAAGTGGGCTACCTCGCGGTGATGGAGGCGCTGCTTGCCGCCGGCGCGGACCCTGACGCTCGCATGACCCTGCATCCGTGGTACATGGAGTACACGGGTTGCGGAAACTCGCAATGCGGCCTGATCGACATGAAGGGTGCGACCGCCTTTCTTCGCGCGGCGTACGCTACCGACGTGGATGCCATGCGCCTCCTTCACCGCTGGGGCGCGGATCCCTTCATCGCGACGAAAGCACCTGCTCGTCGGAACCGCCGCACCACTCAGGAGCGGATTCGTCAGTTCCAGGTGGAAGCTCTCGACAATGTCGAGGAGTTCGAGGAATTGAGTGACTCTGCCCAGGCCACAGCCGTCGTGACCATCTGGGAAGAACTCCCGGACTCCGTGAAGGCGGACCTCCTGGAGGATGAAATCCGAGGTGAGCCCGCGGAGTACCGCGAGGTCGTGCTGGAGCACGCCATGCGCCAGGACTCCGTGACGTCCGAAAAGCCTGATCCATCCGGTCTGCCACCCGTGCCTGAGGGTGGGCCTTCCGTGTTCGCCATTCACGCAGCATCTGGCGTCGGATACGGAGAGGGGTTTGCTGGTAATGCCCACCGTCATGCCGAAAACGGGTGGTTGTCGTCAGTCCGCTTTCTGGTGGAGGAGGTCGGGATGGACGTGAACCAGCGCGACTCCAACGGCTACAACTCGATCCACCATGCCGCCGCCCGCGGTGACAATGAGCTGATCCTCTACCTGGTAGAACATGGTGGTGATGTCTCCGCGATCAGCCGCCGGGCGCAGACCACCGCCGACATGGCGAACGGTCCGGTGTCCCGAGTGTCTCCGCTTCCGGAGACGGTCGCGCTCCTCGAGAGCCTTGGGTCGGCCAACAGCAACAATTGCGTGTCCTGCCAGTAGCAGCGCCCTGACAGGGTCGGTGACTGGTTTGAACAGTCCAGAATGAAACGGGGGGAGGGCCGGATGGTCCTTCCCTCGTTTTCTGTTGGACCGGAACGATCGATCTCCGCACAAGCCTCGCACGCCCTGCACGCCTTCATGCCCCCGATACCTCACACCGACTGAGCCCCTGTGTCGATTCTCTGGATCCTGGTCCCAGCACCCATCGTGGGATATTTCGTGATCGACCACTTCCGGAAGCTTGTTTCGGACGACGCAAAATTCACCCGCGAACTGTTCAAAGCTCAGCCCGTCACCATGATTGCAGCCGCGACCGCCCTGGGTTCCGTGGTTGTGTGGGGTGTTTCAGAGGTCGCGTGGCGATTCCTCGGAGCGTTCTTCTAGGCGAACGCCATCGTCATGCGGCGATCTGGCATGGCACGGCGGTCACCGGCACGACGATCGCTTTCGCCTCGTTGATCTCGGAAGCCTCGGCGATCGTTACCGCGGCGCTCGCCGTCGATACCGCTGCCCCGGGACCCTCGGCGCTGCTCCTCGCGGCGAGAACCGGCGCGACGCTCGTCGGATGACCGACGGTCGTCTCCGCGTCGGCGTGTCGTGGCTCGTTCTACAATCACCGGGGCACCTCACTGGGGGTTTGTGCGGATTCGGTAGCTGAGTCAATCTGCCATGCGCGCGGTTGGTCGGCCAGTCGTTCATAGATCAAGTTCGGACCCACTGGCTTCGAGTTCGGCGCGGCGGGCGACATCAGCGCGGTCGAGCGCGTCGTGCATGGCGGGACAAGTCGCGATCACAGCGTCGATGTCGCGGCGCTCAAGTTCGTAAAGGGCACATGGCGTGACCGCGGTGCACGTTGCGGTGCGCGCACCACCGTGCAGTAGCGCCATCTCTCCGAAGAAGTCGCCGGCTATCAGGGTCGCAATGCTACGTGCTTCTCCGTGATCAGTCCGCGTCACCCGAACGACTCCGCGCGCAATCAGGAACAGAGACGATCCGCGGTCGTCCTGCCGGACGATCGCATCGCCAATGGGCGCTGTGCGTCGTTTCAATCGATCCGCGACGCGGGCGAACTCCACCAGGGGTAGACCCTGGAAGAAGGGCACTTTGCGAAGAAGTTCTTCCGGGTCAACGGAGAGATCCTCGGCTCCCTGCGCCCTGACGGCCTCCATCTCTTCCTGCAGCTCGTGAAGCATGGTATGAGCAAGAGCATGGGCTATGGCACCGCTACGGGCGCGCTCTTCGATGGCTCCGATCGCTGCGCCCGCAACGACGAGGGCTACCGTGAAGGGGACGTTCACGCTCGTCGCGAGGCGGTCGACGATCGCCGCGATCACCATGAGGCCGACGAGGGTGATGACGAGGCCTGCGTGCTCTACGTCCACGCCGGTGGCCTGAGGTGCGCCCTGAGCGATCGCAGCGAGCAGCGACAGGATCAAACCATCACACCCCTGCGCCTGGACCCTTGAAATTGGCATCCAGCCGCTCCCTGAGCAGCTTTGAATCGTCTGGCGAGCCGAGGAAGATCAGGGCAGTTCCGGCCCGGACCGGCGTGTTGCGGCGAGGGTTGAACTCCCAATCTCCGTCCATGTCTCGAATGGCCAGGAGCAGCACGCCAGGCACGTGCTCCAGGCCGAGTTCGTTGATCGCTTTACCCACGGATTTGGACTGCTCCGGGATCGTTACCTCGTCGATTCGCAGGCTTCGGTCCTTGTCGAGCAGCATCTTGTCCAGGAAGGTCACAACCGTGGGTCGAATCAGTTCTGAAGCGAGCCGGAGGCCGCCGATGTGTTGAGGCGACACCACGGCATTCGCGCCGACCTTTCTCACCTTCGACTCGGTGTCGACGTCAGAGAGTCGCGATACGATCCGGATGCGCGGGTTGAGCTGCCGCCCAGTCAGTGTGATGACGACGTTCTCGTTATCGCTCTCCGAACATGCGATGAGGCCGAACGCCCGCTCGACGCCGGCCGCCTTGAGGATGTCGTCGTCTGTTGGATCACCGAGGATGACCGCGACCTCGGGCAGCCTCGACGCACCCTCCTCGGCCTCTTCCTTGGTCGGACACACCAGGAC
>JAKMDG010000161.1 GCA_022428035.1 Longimicrobiales bacterium | reverse complement strand
GTGGAATGGTCGATGCGGGCCTGGCCGCTCACTTTGAAAAGCAGGGCATCGCTCTTCTTGGTGTGGATGCGGGTGCACAGTTCTTCGCTGACGAGCTCGAGTTGTCGGGTGAGGGCGTCGAGCGGGTCGTGCTCGCGGCTCCGTCTTTTCCAGCGATCACCCAAAGCTTCACGCTAAGCGGGGGTGAAGGTGACGAAGACGTGATTGGGTCGCCGCAGGTAGCCGGCTTTGCACTGCGCCTCGGTGAGGCACTCAAGCCAGTACGCACGATGCGCACCTACCTCGAGGACTTCGTCATCACCATGCCTGGTCAGGAGATTTCCGGGGGAGTGCACTCGGTCGATGTGCAGCCGATCGAGGCCTCGGTTCCGAGTTATCACCTCGTATTCCGTGACAGCGCTGGGGATGTGCATCACGAAACAAGCATTCGTTACTCCTCTAACGGTGCCGGAGCGCCACCGACCGTGCCGTCAGCCGGCCTGGAGCCGTGGCCGTTCGAGGCGGCAGCGGCGTACGATAACGTGCTCGGGACTGCGACCGACCGTCGTGCGATCTTGAACCTGGAGGGTGTGTCCGAAGAGGGTGGCATGGCCATGCTCCGCAGCGCGGCGAGCCTCGGTTGGCCGATGAAGAGCTTTACCAAAGGCTTCGACCCGGCCGCGTTCGAGGGTCTGCTGCAGTTGGCAGAACTCTGGACCCACCAGAAGTCGGGAGCCATGCAGCGTCTGGCCAGCATGGGGCAGATGGTGGTGCACAGCCTGGAAGCCATTCCCGAGCACATGCGCTCTGCGTTCCGCGCTCGGAAGACAGAAAAGGGCACGCTGTTCGACTTCATTCTCGCAACCGAGGACGGTGACCTGGTGGCTGAGCTGCGCGAGGTGCAGTTCGACGCCCATGGTGCCTGATCGGCGCAGACGGAGTCGTACATGAGTGGTACGTTCGAGCCCATTGCCATCGTTGGGCGTGCGTGTGTGCTTCCGGGGGCGTTGAGCCCGGAAGCGTTGTTTGAGGCAGTTCGGAACGCTCGAGTTCTCATCGATGAGGCCCCTGAAGGCGCGTGGGGACTGGATGCGAGGCGGTTACTTCACGACCACGCACCGGGTCCATCGCAGGAGTACGTCGTCAGCAACCGTGGCGGCTACGTCACCGGTTTCGACACGATGTTCGACGAGGACTATTTCGCTGACCGGATCTCGGAAGTCGAGCGACTCGACCCACTGACCCGGTGGCTTCTTCACTGCACGCGGACCGCGCTTGCGGAGGCGGGCGTTCAACAGGCTCCGTCGGGAACAGGATTGATCGTCGGTAACCTGTCGTACCCTACGGTCGAGCATACTCGCTTCGTGCAGGATCACTGGCTCGAAACTGGAGATCACGCGCCGGGTGATGACCTCGTCGGTACGTCGTCGGACCCACGCAATCGATTCTCGTCGGGCGGCCCAACCCACGTGGTCGCGCAAGCGTTCGGCCTGGATGGAGACGTGTTCGCTCTCGATGCTGCCTGCGCCTCTTCGCTGTACGCACTCGAGATTGCGTGTCGCCGTCTTCAGGATCAGGAAGCGGATCTGATGCTCGCGGGTGGCGTTGCCCGGGCCGATCCTCTCTTCATCCATTTGGGCTTCACAGCACTGCAGGCGCTAAGCCCTAGTGGCCGCTCGAGGCCGCTGCACAAAGATGCGGATGGCTTGCTCCCAGCGGAGGGTGCAGGACTCGTTGCGCTGAAGCGGCTGTCCGACGCCCAGAAGGATGGGGATCGGATTTTCGGTGTGATCCGCAGCGTCGGACTGTCGAACGATGGACGCCAGAGTGGCTTCCTTGCACCGGCCACGGACGGTCAGGTTCGGGCCATGAAGTCGGCGTACGAGCAGGCGGGCCTCTCACCCAGCGACATCGACTTCATCGAGTGCCATGCGACAGGGACTCCCCGTGGTGACACGGTCGAGCTCGAGTCGTTGGCGGAGGTGTGGGGAGACGGCCCCAAGCCGGCAATCGGCTCACTGAAAGGCAATATCGGGCACCCGATCACTGCGTCTGGTGTGGCGAGCCTGTTGAAGGTCCTGAGCTCGTTCGAGGCGAAGGTGCTTCCGCCGACCCCGTGCGATGATCCCCTCGATGCGATCGCTAGCCACGGATTTCGCCTCCTGTCTGAAGCCGAGCCATGGGAGAGTGAAGGACCGCGCAGGGCCGCGATCTCGAATTTCGGATTCGGTGGCAACAACGCGCACCTGGTCGTCGAAGAGTGGATTGATCCAGATGTGGGCGCTGGATCTGTTGCAGCGATCGCGGACGGCAAAGTGTACGATCGGCCGGCGGGTTCGCGTGGCCCGATCGCGATCGCGGGTATCGGCGTCATCGCCGGCGAGACGGTTGGGTTGCCGGACTTCGTGCGGCGCCTCGTGGGGCCGAGAGACGACACAGGCACGAAGACGTCGGAAATTGTCCTGTCGATGACAAAGCTCGGCTTCCCTCCAAATGACCTCCAGGAGAGCCTTGCCCAGCAGACGTCGATCCTGGCAGTGGTCGACGAAGCCCTGCGTCAGGTCGGCGGGCTGAATCCGGACCGCACAGGTGTCTACATCGGAATGTGTGTCGATCCGCAGGCAGCTCGACACGGGCTGCGGGTGAGATTGCAGGAGCTACTCTCCGAGGACGCGGACGTGACAGGGTGGCGGGAGGTCAACGCGCGTTCCGCTCGTCACCTGACCGCGGCTGGAGTCATTGGGTGTATGCCGAACATCCCGGCGAACCGGGTCCACGCCCAGCAGGACTGGCGGGCACCGGGCTTCACGGTGGCGTCTGAAGAGCTCTCTGGCGTCGACGCACTCAAGCTTGCGGCTCGGGCCC
>JAKMDG010000152.1 GCA_022428035.1 Longimicrobiales bacterium | reverse complement strand
CCCTGATTCTCACGGCGGCTGGGGTCGTGGTGCTCCGCCCCCGTTCGACGAACAAGCCTGTCGCGGTCCCCGCGCTCGACCGCCAGCAGCTACTCCTGCAGGTCGCTCGGCTGGATGAAGACTTTGATCGCTCGCCTCGGTCGGATGCAGAGCGACAGGCCTACGAGCAGCGTCGCTCCGAGCTTCTCCGACGCGCTCGGTCGCTGAGCTGACCTGTGGCCCCCGTCACCACCCGAGCTGTACTCCTGCGGGGGCACGACTACGGGGACACCAGTCGGATCCTGCGCTTCTTCACCAGAGATTACGGACTCGTCAGTGTGATGGCTCGAGGCGTGAGAGGCCGGAGCGGAAAGGGGGCGACGACCCTCGCGACCTTCGCGTCTGGTGATCTGACCGTGTATATCAAGGAGCAGCGCGATCTGCACACAATGAAGGACTTCGCGTGCGCGGGTACGCGGGATGCACTGGCGGCGCACCTGCTACGCTTCTCCGCTGCGTCTGCCGCGGCGGAACTCGTACTCTCTCACGCGGAAGCTGATCCTCAGCCTGGTGTCTTCGGCACACTGGAGTCCGGGCTAGACGCGCTGGGGGTCGCAGAGCCCGACGTCCTTCCCGGAACTGCCCTCGCCGTTCTCTGGACCATCACCGAGTCCTTCGGGTTCGCGCCTCAGCTCGATGGCTGTGTCCGCTGCGATCAGCCGCTGGATGATGAGGAGGTCGGGCGCTTCGATTTTTCGGCGGGTGGCATGCGCTGTGCCGAGTGTTCCGAGGGCGCCGCAGGGCCACGCGTCGGGCCGATTGCCCGTCATCAGCTACACGCACTTCTGGCAGGGCAGGTGCCCCTTGGTCTGAGCCACACGCGGCGTCATCTCGGGCTCGTCTCGGACTTTATTGCCTACCACGTGGTCAACAGACCCCTCAAGTCCCTTCGCTTCCTCGGAAGCATGCTTCCTTCGGACGACGCGGAGATGCCCGTTGGCTAGCGTGATCCTCGGCACTGCAGGGCACATCGACCACGGTAAGACCGCGCTGGTGCGCGCGCTCACCGGAACCGATACCGACCGGCTCAAGGAAGAGAAGGCCCGTGGCATCACGATCGAGCTTGGATTCGCCGAGCTCGCGGGCGAGGGTCGACCTCATTTCGGCGTCGTGGACGTTCCCGGTCACGAAGCGTTCGTGCGCGCGATGGTCGCGGGCGCGGCCGGCATGGACGTTGTGCTCCTGGTAGTTGCCGCCGACGAGGGCGTGATGCCACAGACCCGCGAGCACCTTTCCATCGTGGAACTCCTGGCTGTTCCCGAGCTTGTCGTCGCGATCACCAAATGTGACGCGGTCGAGGAGGATTGGCTCGAGCTCGTCGATGCGGACATTGAAGAGGTCCTCTCGAGCACACCCTACGGGAATGCCCCGAGGATTCACACATCCGCGCTCGCCGGCACGGGACTCGAGGAACTGCTCGACGCGCTCTCGGCTGCGGCGGACCGAGTCCACGCCGCGGATCGAACTGATCTCGTGCGTCTCCCGCTGGATCGCGTGTTTACCATTCAGGGCACGGGGACCGTGGGTACCGGCACACTGTGGAGTGGGGCGATCGACGCTGGCACGAAGGTCCGGCTTCTGCCCGACGAACTCGACGCGAGGGTACGCAGCCTGCAGGTGCACGGCCGAGAGGCCGATCGGGCAGAAGCCGGGGATCGTACCGCGTTAGCTCTTACGGGGGAGGGAGGTGACCGTGAGCGGGTGTCTCGGGGGGCTGTGCTCGTCACCGACCCGGCATGGACACCCAGCTGGATGCTCACCACGCGCGTTCGGCTCATTGATGACACCGCCTGGCTGCTGGAACACAATCAGCGGGTCCACGTGCATCATGGCACGGCGGAGGTGCTCGCAAGGTGTGCCCTGCTCGAGCCGGAGCCGCTTGGTGCAGGTGATTCGGGTTGGGTGCAGCTTCGTCTGGAAGAGCCGCTGGTCGCGCGTGCGGGTGATCGGCTGGTGATCCGCGCCTATTCGCC
>JAKMDG010000142.1 GCA_022428035.1 Longimicrobiales bacterium | reverse complement strand
CGTCCGACCATCCAAGAACGTGTCGAGGATCCACATGAAGCGGTCGTCCGTGCCCAGTGACGCGTCACGCTCACGCTGGAAGGCGAGCACCTGCTCCGGGTCGTCGTAGATGATCGCGCCGATGTAGAGGTTGTCATCGTCGAACACGACACGGATCTCGGTCGGCTCGGACGGATCGTTACCCTCGACCGGCTCCTGCTGTGTGAAGTCGGTGATCGCGGTGGCGTTCTGCCACACGTCCTCGTCGATCCGGCCGTCGAGGTTGATCTGCAGGTCGCCCGAGGGTCGGAATGCGCGTAGAGCCAAATCCACGTCATCCACACGGGCCGAGATGTTCGTGTCCTCCTGAGCCTCGAGCGCAGATGAGCTGCCAAGGCCGATGAACACGACGGCAGAGAGAAGAAGATGTCGGACGGGCCGCGACATGTCGGGCTCCCGATATAGGCGGACGTACGTTCTGGAACGGCAACAAGATGACACCGGCGAGGTCGTCGATGTTGTGCGTCCGACCTAGCTTTTCGGGATGTCGATGGAATGGGAAGAGCTTTGCGGGCGTCTCGAACGCAGGTTCCTGCATGTGGCCGAGGACGGTCCATGTCTGGATCCGTGGAGTGAGGACGACTTCAACGCCCTCGCGATCGAGGCGTTCGCCTGGCAGTTCGAGCTCTGTGCGCCGTACAGGGCTCTGTGCGCCCGACGAAATGTTCTTCCTCATTCGGTCAGGAATTGGCGTGAGATCCCGGCAGTCCCTGCGGCGGCGTTCAAGTACTTCGACTTCGTTTCGGTCCCCCTCCAGTACGCTGGGACCGAGCCCGCCGCCGTCTTCCATACGAGCGGCACGACACAGGGGTCCGAGCGGCGCGGCCGTCATGTGGTGTATCGAGAGTCGCTGTATCGGGCGTCCTTCCATCATCCGTTTCGTCTCGCACTTCTCCCCGACGCGGAACGTCTTCCGGTCTTGTCTTTGATCCCCTCGCCGATTGATGCGTCCGCCTCCTCCCTGTCCTGGATGGCCGGCATGGTGGCGGAGGCGTTCGGGGAGGGCTGTGAATGGCTCGTCGGGGCGGATGGAGTGTGGTATCCCGAAGCGCTACCGGTCCTGCTCGAGGCTGCACGGAGCGATGAACCCGTGCTCGTGCTCGGCACCGCGCTCGCGTTTGTCCACCTCGTAGAGCGCCTCGATCGGGGTGAGATTCGCTTACCCGACGGGTCGCGCATTATGGAGACCGGTGGCTTCAAGGGGGCGCGGCGCAGTATCGCCCGGACGGATCTCTATGCTTCGATTGCCACGCACACCGGGGTGCCTGAAGAACGGATCGTGAACGAGTACGGCATGACTGAACTCCTGTCCCAGATGTATGAACCCGTCCTGACCGAGGGCGCAGATGCTCTAGGGCTGCACGTTGCTCCACCCTGGTTGCAGGTCCGCACGCTTGATCCGACGTCACTCGAGGAGCGACCGGAGGGGGAGGAGGGCATCATCGCCTTCTTCGATCTCGCGAATCTCGGTTCGGTGAGTCATGTGCTTACCGAAGATCTGGGGGTCATCGAGGGGGGCCGCCTTCGGCTCCTGGGACGAGCTCCGGGATCCGAGCCACGAGGCTGTTCGCGTGCGATGGACGATCTCATGGCAGCGGTCGAGTCCAGGTGATGAGTATGCACGGGGATCATCGACCCATTGTCACGACGGCTGAGCTGACCGACGTGAAGGCTCGCCTGACGCGAGCCCGACCCGCGCTGGTGGCTCGTCCGGCCACCGAGATCGCCGAGGTTCTTGGGCGGGTGGGCGAGCGCTTCGCGGATACGGGTGATCGGATCAGGGAGGCTGCCCTCCGGGATCTTCCGGGCGAGGCTGCGCTGTCCCCGGAACTCGCCGAAGCTGTGGTCGACGGTATGGTGGTCGATTGGTCGCGCGAGCGGCTTGTCGCGCTGCTGGTCGCGGAATTCGGGGACCCTGGCGTGTTGGACAGGATCGTACAGACCGGTGTCACCGCGGCTGGCGCGCCGGTCGAGCCTGCCTCTCTCTCCCGTCGTGTGATGGCGTTCGGGCCCTCTTTGTGTGTGCAGATCTCGTCGGGTGGCGTTCCTGGGGTGGGCGTGAATGCCCTGATCCGCAGCCTGCTTGTGAAGGCGCCGACGCTGATCAAGCCGGGCGCAGGGGACGTAACCCTGACCCGACTCTTCGTGGAGGCGCTGGCTGAGGAAGACCGGGCTCTGGGTGATGCCGTCGCCATGCGCTATTGGCCCGGTATGGACCAGGAGTTGACCGGTGCGGCGATCGAGGGTGCCGACCTGGTCGTGGCCTACGGATCAGATGAGTCGGTCGCGGCCGTTCGCTCGCTTATTCCGGTGACGTCACGCTTCGTGGCATATCACCATCGTTTCGGGGTAGGCTTGGTTGGCCGAGAGGCACTGGGACACGGCGTGGAAGACGTGGCTGGCGATGTTGCTCGCGCGGTTGCGATGTTCGAGCACCGTGGCTGCGTGTGCCCCCATGTGGTTTTCGTCGAACACGGTGGCG
>JAKMDG010000119.1 GCA_022428035.1 Longimicrobiales bacterium | reverse complement strand
CCCCAGGAAGCCACCGCGTACCCATGTGCCTCACAGGTTCAACCGTGACATGGGAACGTTCCCGTGCAGCCCCTCTCCGTACGGCATGGAGGTGCGGCTCGTCCATTCAAGCTGACGGGGCAGATCGCGCGGAGCGCGACCTGCCGGAGCCCCAGTGGAGAGGAGCCAGGAACGATGCAGCCTCTACATGCCGAACTTCAGCCCGATCTGCAGCATTGGATACAGGTGCTTCAGGATCGCCGGGGCATCGGAAAGGAACTCGTCGGCCTCTCGCTGCAGCGCATCGTCGATTCCGGGCGCAGCAGCCAGCTCTCCGCTGGCATTCATGACAACCGCCGCCTCGCTCGAGTAGGCGAGCCCGATATCCATGTAAAGACCGAAGCCGGACGACAGGTTCCCAAATCCGATCCCGCCGTAGGGCATGAGCGAATTCTGATCCAGTGTCGCCTGCACCGTACCGGATTGCGTATACGTGGTCCCGCCGAGGTCGATGCTTTGCGTCACCGTCGCCTCCGCGATCAGATCCTGACCACGATGGATCACCCCACCCATGAGCCGCACAGGGCCGAGGATGTGCAGATCCAGACCGAGGCGGAGGGTCCGCTGAGGCAGGAGCACTTGATAGTCGACGCCGGAGACATCGGCCGGCAAGAGGCTCGTGAGGAAATAGTCATCGGGTACCACAGAGACCCCTCCGCGAAGTACGACACGCGAATTGAGCGCCACCCCCGCGTCCGCACCGAACCCGTTGAACCCTGCGTGAGCGCCCAAACCGAATCCCTGTCCAGCGACAGGAAGAGGGGCCACGGTCATCAGCACGGCCATCAAGACTCGAAGTTTCATGTCCAATTTCCAAGCAGAAGGTGATCCTGGCGGACCTGTGTGAGTTACACCTCAGAGAACGATAAACTCATTGCATGTTCCGTGCCTGAGGACGCAACGCATCCCACCGGTTACGGAGGGTACGATACACCGTTTCCGCCGGGGGCCGATGCACGGCTATCTACCGCTTTCATACCATGCTCGAAGCGGATAAATGGGCGGTTGGCTGTGGCTGGAACTCGGGGCCGTACCCGATGAATCGGTACGCCCGCGTTCATTGACTGGTTCGATTCACGCCTCGAAGGAGTCTTCTCCCATTAGCTTCAGGCCACATCGTCCGAGGAGCCGCCACCGAACCACCCTCGTGCTGCTCCCGGTGCGAGCACGCGAAAGCGCCAATCTCGAGTCCTGGAGCATTTGTGGATCTTCGCCAGATCTGGACGCTGTTCAGACACGAGGTGCGATGCGCGCTACGTGAGCGGAATATCGTCATCTACAGCATCGTGCTTCCCCTCGTACTGTACCCCGCCCTTCTGTGGGCCGCGTTCGCGGGTATTTCTTTCGTTCAGGGGCAATCTTCCCGCATGACGTCACGGGTCGTCATTCTCGATTCCCCGACCGAGCATTCCGTGTTCGTCGACTCGCTCCACGCGAACGACCGCTTCGAGCTCATCGAGCCCGACGTTGACCGACAAGACCTGATCAACCGCATCGCCCGGGGAAATCTGGACGCCGTGCTCGAGTTCACCCCGCCGAGTGAAGGTGGCGCGGCACTCGACGGAAATTTCGGCTTGATGATTTCCTTCAACGAGGCACGTGATCGAAGCGCGTCGGCCAGATCGAGACTGGAATCGGCAATTGAGGAGTATCGCCGCGAATGGGTCGACCGTGAGCGGCAGGCACTCGGCGTAGACGACACCGTTTGGGCTGACTTCCTGATCACGCGGGACAACATCGCGTCGGAGGAGGACATGACCCGGTTCCTGCTCGGAGTTCTTGTTCCCATGCTCACCCTCCTCATGGTCGCGATCGCCTCGTTCTATCCCGCCATCGATGCCACCGCAGGTGAGCGAGAACGGTCGACATGGGAGACACTCATGTCGGTGGCCGCCCCCAGATCCAACGTAGCCGTAGCCAAGTACCTCTACGTCGCTGTCTTCGGGATGGCGGGAGGCCTGCTGAATCTGACCGCACTCACCCTCTCACTCCAATGGATTCTGGCACCGGTAGCGGGAGCGGAGAGCGTCGCCCTCGCAACCTCCGACGGGATCCCCCCCTCGGCGCTTGCCGTGATCGCAGTGGGCACCGCCTTGCTGGGTCTGTTCGTCGCAGCCGGGATGCTCATGTTCGCGGTCTTTGCCAGGACGTTCAAAGAGGGGCAATCCATGATCATGCCGTTCTACTTTCTCATGATCATGCCGGCCCTCTTCCTGCAGGATCCAGACATCGAATTCACCATGCAGCTGGCCCTGATCCCGGTCGCAAACGTGATCATGGTGATCCGGGCAGCGATCACGGGGACGTCCGACCCGCTGCTCGCCGCCACGTCGCTGGGCGTCATGTCTCTGTGCGTCGCCCTCGCCATCGGCTTCGCTCAATGGGTGATGAGTAGCGAGGAGGTCATGGTCGGCTCGCAGGAGGGCGGACTCAGCAAATTCCTGAAGAACCGCTTCACGAGTCGTAAGGCTCAGGCGTAGGAGTGTCCATGTCGGAAGTACGTGTGCGCACGGAAGATCTGACCAAGGTGTTCTACGACGATGGGCGAGGCGAAGTCCACGCCGTCAACGCCGTCAATATCACCTGCGAGTCAGGCGAAATCCTGGGTCTGCTCGGAGCGAACGGAGCGGGCAAGACAACGACGCTCCGGATGCTCGCAACGGTACTGGCACCGACCGGTGGCAACGCTTGGGTCCACGGGCATGAGGTGCGTGAAGCCGCGGAGCAGGTTCGGGCGAGCCTCGGGTTCTACAGCGCCTCGACCGCACTGTACCCGAAGATCACCCCCCGCGAAACGCTTCGTTTTTTCGCTCGGGTCAACAATTATCCGAAGGCTCGGCTGGAGCAGCGGGTCGAGTACCTGATCGACCGGTTCGGCATGGAGTCCTTCGCCGACTCCCGAGTGGAAAAGCTGTCTTCGGGGATGAAGCAGAAGGTATCCATCGCGCGCACCGTCGCTCACGACCCGCCGGTACTCATCTTCGATGAGCCCACCGTCGCCCTCGATGTCCTCAACGCCATCGAATTGCGCGACATCATCGCCAAGCTGAGGGACGACGGGAAGGCCATCATCTTCTCGACGCACATCATGAGCGAGGCGGAGCAACTCTGCGACAGGATCGCGATCATCCATCACGGGCGGATCCTGGCCACCGATACGCTCGACGGCCTCCGTGAAAGCACCGGGCACCACTACCTCGAGGACATCTTCGTCCACTACGCCAACTCGAGTGGCCGCGACGATTCAATCGGCTCGGTGAGCGACGAGGTCGTCGGTTGAAGATCACGCCTACCGTTCGGGCGATCATCGGCCTTGAGCTGCGATCACTCATCCGGGACGTTCGCACGGTACTGATGTCGATCGTGCTGCCCGTGCTGCTCATGCCGGTGATCCTGCTCATTTCGGCCCAGATGGAGGACCGCCGAGTCGAACGGGACTCGACCCGGACCTACACCTTCGCGGTCACGGGCGCAGAGGGAGCGATGGCCAGCAACCTTCTCGGGGATCGCCTGGGCTCCGAAGCAGCCGAAGGCGAAGGGGTTCGCCTCGCGCGGGTCGAAGTCGAGGATCCGAGGGGTGCTCTCGAAGCGGACGAGTTGGACTTTTACCTCGAAGCGCTTTCGGCCCAAGAATGGGAAGAGGCGGCCGAGGCCGACT
>JAKMDG010000114.1 GCA_022428035.1 Longimicrobiales bacterium | reverse complement strand
GTGCTGGACTTCGATCAGTTCATCGTGCGACTCGAGGAGCACGGTGGATCGCTCGAGGGAGACAGTTGAATGGAGAATCTCGACATTGCCCGGACGCTGACGACGCTCGCGGACTTGCTCGAGATCCAGGGCGCGAGCCCATTCCGAATTCGCGCCTACCGCAACGCGGTCGCAACGATCGACAGCCTCACTCGGACGTTGCAGTCCATGGTCCAGGCCAATGAAGACCTGACTGCGCTCCCAGGCGTCGGGAAGAGTGTCGCGAAGCATATCACCGAGCTTCTCGAGACGGGTCGGATCAATCGACTCGAGGAGGTCTCGGCTCAGATCCCGATCACGCTTGTCGAGCTGGTACGCCTCGACGGTGTCGGCCCGAAGAAGGCGCGGAAACTGTTCGACGAGCTGAACGTGAAGACGGTTGACGACCTCGAGGCAGAACTGAATGCGGGCACCGTCCAGCAGCTGGACGGCTTCGGCCTGAAGAGCGCGGATAAGATCCGCCTGTCGATCGAGGACCATCGTAAACACACGGGACGCTTCCAGATCCACGAGGCCGAGAAGCTGATCGCCGGTGTGCTAGAGCATGTTCGCACCACGCCTGGGGTCGAAGAGACGGTGGTAGCGGGTAGCCTGCGGAGACGAAAAGAGACGATCGGTGATGTCGACATCCTGGCACGCTTCGAAGGTGACGGCACTGAAGTGGTAGCTCGTTTCGTCTCCTACAACGGGGTGGCTCGAGTACTGGGTGCCGGTGAGACCAAAGGCTCGATCCTGCTCCATTCCGGCTTGCAGGTCGATCTTCGCGTGATCCCCGGTCGGTCCTTCGGCGCAGCCCTCCAGTACTTCACGGGTTCGAAAGAGCACAATGTGGCCGTGCGTACGCGCGCGGTGCGCCAGGGGCTGCGCGTGAACGAGTGGGGCGTCTTCCGCGTCCCTGATGACGTGGACCCGAGGGACCTCGGGAAAGAAGATGGCGAACGACTCGCGGGGGAGACGGAAGAGGGGGTCTACGAGGCGTTGGGTATGGTCTGGCCACCACCCGTCCTCCGGGAGAACCGGGGCGAAGTAGAGGCCGCTGCCTCGAACGAACTCCCTGAGCTTGTGAGCCTGGATCAGATCCGGGGTGATCTGCAGATGCACTCTACATGGAGCGACGGTGCCGTCTCCCTCGAGGAGATGACGCTGGCCTGCCGAGAGCTTGGCTACGAGTACATCGCGGTCACGGACCACAGCCAGGCGATGGCGATGGTGCAGGGACTCACACCCGAGCGCGCCCGTGAGCAGTGGGAGGAGATCGAGGAGGTCCGCGAGCGCGTGGAGGGCATCGAGCTGTTCCGGAGTGTCGAGATCGACATTCTGAAGGATGGTTCGCTCGATATGCCCGACGACATCCTTGAGGAGCTGGACGTGGTAGTCATCTCGGTCCACTCCTTCATGGATATGGATCGTTCCGCGATGACCGATCGCGTGCTCAAGGCGATGTCACACCCCACGGTCGACATTCTGGCGCACCCGACCGGGAGACGGATCAACCGGCGCGAGCCGTTCGAGATGGACGTGGAAGTCGTGCTCGAAGCTGCAGCCGACCTGGGTGTCGCGGTCGAACTGAACGCGAACCCGAACCGGCTCGACCTCAAGGATACACACGTACACCGTGCGAAAGAGCTCGGCGTTCCGGTCGTCATCAGCACAGACGCTCACGCTCCACGGGGCCTGGCCGACATGCGCTTCGGGGTCGACCAGGCACGGCGTGGCTGGCTGAGGCCGGCCGACGTCCTGAACACCCGCTCCCTCGCTGACTTTCGAGCCTGGTTGAATCGCCGTGGGTGATCTCGCGTTCCATGTCGCGCTCCTCACGATCGGCGTGGGGGTGCTGTACTACGGCGCGGAGTGGCTTGTACGCGGCTCAGCACGCCTGTCGGCCACCCTCGGTGTAAGCCCGATCGTGGTGGGTCTGACCGTCGTGTCCTTCGGGACGTCAGCCCCCGAACTGGTCGTCAGCACCGTCGCGGCGTTCGGTGGAAACCCGGACCTCGCGTTAGGTAACGTGATGGGCTCGAATCTCGCCAACATCGGCCTGATCCTGGGCCTGACGTCCGTCATCCGACCACTGGAAGTACACGGCCGCGTCGTGTGGCGCGAGGCGCCCATCATGCTGCTCGTGACGGCGGCGCTGATCCCTCTCGGTTGGGACGGGATGCTGTCGCGCGGCGATGGCTTCATCCTGCTGATCGCCCTCGTCTGGTACCTCGTCTTCGTCTTCCAGACTGTAGGTGACGAAGCACCGGAAATTCTCGATGAGTACGAGGAATTCATGAAGGCATCGACCGCGCGGTCGATGCTGATTCGTCCACCGGATGTGCTGCTGGTCCTGGCGGGCTCCGCCTCTCTCGTGCTCGGTGGGTACTGCATTGTCGAAGGAGCCGTGCAGGTGGCAGGAGCACTCGGGATCTCCCAAGTCGTCACCGGTCTCACCGTCGTGGCGATTGGGACGTCACTCCCGGAGCTCGCAACGGCGCTCGTCGCGGCAGTCCGAAATGAGGCCGATATCGCTGTCGGGAACGTGATCGGGTCGAACATCTTCAACGTCGCGGCTGTTCTTGGCATCACGTCCGCCGTGCAGCCGATTCCGGTTCCTCAGGAGTTGATCCGCTACGAAATGGTCGCCGTGATGGCGCTCTCGCTTCTCCTCCTGCCGCTACTGCGGAGTGGGTGGAGAATTCATCGCTGGGAAGGCGGGATCCTTCTGGGGGCGTATGTGGTCGCCTTGCTGTTCCTCTTGTAATCGAAGGGGGTCGGCCAAGACCGGTTGATCGTCTACCTTACCCGGCCTTCACCTCCGAGGAGTGGGTTCATGCTTTCCATCGATCTGACCGGCAAGCGCGCGCTCGTGGCCGGGATCGCCGACGACAAGGGATACGGGTGGGCCATCGTGCGTGCCCTGGCACAGGCCGGCGCCTCTGTGTGCGTAGGTACGTGGCCGCCCACCATGCGGATCTTCACGAAGAGCCTCGAGCGCGGGAAGCTCGACATCTCACTGCCCGGCGGTGGCGAGATCGAGTTCGAGCGCATCTATCCGCTCGACGCAGTCTTCGACACACCCGAGGACGTTCCGGACGACATTCGTGAGGACAAGCGCTACGTAAACCTCGAGGGGTACACGATCCAGGGCGTCGCCGATGCGCTCCACGGCGATTTTGGTGACGACTGTCTCGACATCGTGGTGCATTCCCTCGCGAACGGTCCCGAGGTCCAGAACGCGCTCATCGACACGAGCCGTTCCGGATACCTCGACGCCGTCAGCGCGAGTGCGTATTCGCTCGTGAGCATGGTGCAGCGGTTCGGCCCGTTGATGCGGCCGGGTGGCTCGGTCGTCTCTCTGTCCTACCTCGCCGCTGAGCGGGTCATTCCCGGATACGGTGGCGGCATGAGCTCCGCGAAAGCTGCGCTGGAGGGAGACACTCGAACACTGGCATTCGAGGCCGGGCGCCGATTTGGCATCCGCGTGAACACGATCAGCGCGGGCCCGCTCGCAAGCCGTGCTGCCAAGGCGATTGGCACTATCCAGAAGATGGTCGAGTACTACGAGCAGAACGCCGCGTTGCCCGAAGCGAATACGGCAGAGGAGGTCGGCTCCGCCGCAGCTTTTCTCTGCTCACCGCTTGCGTCTGGCATCACGGGAGAGACACTGCACGTGGACAAGGGCTATCATGCGATGGGGATGCAGGCCGAGACTCAGCTCTCGGAGGACTGAGCCGACGGACGTCGTATGACGGTTACCCCGCAACCCACCGGTCGTGATCTCCCGTCGATCCGTGTGCACCCTCCTGGCCCCAAGTCGGCCGCGATGGGCGCTCGTCTCCACGAAGTCGAGTCCCGAAACGTCACCTACGTCAGTGATTCCTGGCCCGTATTCTGGACCAGAGCGCTCGGGGCCAACGTCGTCGACGCAGACGGCAACATCTTCGTGGATCTGACGTCGGCATTCGGCGTCGCGCTCCTCGGTCATGCCGGCCCTGCCGTACAGGAAGCACTGCAGACGGGCACAGCCCTGATCCACGGTATGGGCGACATCCACCCGCCGGCACCGAAGCTCGAGCTCCTCGAGAAACTCGCGGCGATCAGCCCATGGCCCGACGCCAAGGTGATCCTCTCAACGGGTGGATCCGAGGCCGTTGAGGGGGCGCTCAAGACCGGAGCATTAGCGAGCGGGCGCTCCGGATTACTGGCGTTCGAAGGCGCATATCACGGACTCACCGCTGGATCGCTTTCCGCCACGCCCCGTGCACACTTCCGCTCCCACTTCGAGGACCGACTGTACGGTGGCGTCACGTTTGCGCCGTATCCGGATCCGCTCCGCGATCCCACACCCAGTGGAGCTCGCTCACTCCATGCCGTACGCGCAGCGCTGAGGGACGGTGCACCGAACGGAGACCCGATCGGGACCATCATCATCGAGCCGGTCCAGGCGCGGGGGGGTGCCCGGATCCCACCCGATGGATTCCTGGCCGAGTTGTCGAGCCTGGCAGCGGAGTACGACGCCCTGGTGATCGCAGACGAAATCATGACCGGGATGGGACGCTGCGGAGCTCTGCTTGCCTCGCCGGGGCTTGGGCTCGACCCTGACATCGTGGTCGTCGGTAAGGCTCTCGGCGGCGGTATGCCGATCTCCGCGAGTATCGCATCCGCACGTGTCATGAACGCGTGGCCAGCTAGCGACGGAGAAGCGATTCACACCAGCACCTTCCTCGGACACCCACTCTCCTGCACGGCCGCATGTGCCGTGCTCGACATGATCGAGTCCGCTGACATCGCACGGCAGGCACAGCGTCTCGGCACGACCCTTCTCGAGGGACTGAGCGACCGTGTGGGTGACCTGCCCGGCGTTGCCGACGTGCGCGGCCTGGGGCTCCTGCTGGGCATCGAGTTCGTAGAAGGCGACGGCCTGACGCCAGCCCACGGCCGAGGTGCCCGAGTGGCCGAGGCCGCCCTGCCTGAGGGCCTAATCCTGCTGCCAGGCGGTGATCACGGACACGTACTTGAACTCACCCCACCAGTAACGCTGACGCAAGAGCAGGTCGAGCACGCGATCCGTACGATCGGCGAGGTCGTAGAACGCACACCATGAGGAGCCTGCGCTCGGTCATACTGCTGGTGCTCACGCTCGCGACCGTGAGTCCACACCATGCGCTCGCCCAGGTCCCGGTTCTTCTCGTTCCGGGGTGGTTCGACACAGAGCGGGACCTGGCGGCCGTTCGCATTCGTCTGTTGGGCGCCGGATGGCCGGGTGACCGGGTCCAGTCCGTCACGTTCGATGAGCCGACCGGCAGCAATCGCGATCATGCGCTCGAGATCGAAGCTGCCGTGCATGAGCTGGTCGCACGTACCGGCGCGGAGGAGGTCGACGTGGTCGCGCATTCGATGGGCGGACTCGCAACGCGCTGGTATATCCTGACACGCCCGGATCACCCTGTACGCCGCGCCGTCTTCCTCGCCTCACCGCACCGTGGCACCCTGTCGGCACATTTAGCGTGGGGTGGTGGGCGTGACGAGATGATGCCCGACAGTCCGTTCCTTGACTCTCTGAACGCCGAGCAACCTGTGCCACTCGGTGTAGAGGCGATCACCATACGGACGATGGTGGATACCCATATCATACCCGGTGAGAGCGCGACTCTGCCCGGCATCCCGAATCATAAGCTCTGCTGCCCCACGCATGCGGGTCTTCTGCGCCACGAAGAGGTCTTCAGCCTGCTGCTCAGCTTCCTGGAGCAGCTGTGATGTCATGGCGCGGCGTACTCTTCGACCTCGATGGGACGCTCGCTGATACCCTCGATCTGATCCTGCAGAGCTTTCGCTATACCATGAGACAGCACCTGGGCAGCGATCCGTCCACGGACGCATTCCTGGCATCGATGGGTAAACCGCTGCCGATCCAGCTCTACGACTACGCGCGTTCCGAAACAGAGCGCCTCGCCATGCGGGACACCTACGTAGCCTACCAGCGGAGGATTCACGACGAGATGGTGACGTCCTTTCCAGGGGCGGTTTCAGTGGTCCGCACGCTACGTCAGCGAGGGACCCGTGTCGGCATTGTCACGAGCAAGGGCCATCGCATTGGCCGACGGACCATCGAGGTCTGTGGTCTTCACGACGACATCGAACACGTAGTCTTCGGCGATCAGGTCGAGCAGCCCAAGCCCCATCCCGAGCCAGTCCTCAAGGCGCTCGACGCGTTGAGCCTCTCGGATGATCCCGGCTCCGTACTCTTCGTCGGTGACTCCCCGCACGATGTGCGGGCCGGGCGACTGGCAGGCACGAAAACGGCGGCCGTGGGCTGGGGACCCATCGACCGCCGAGTTCTGGAAGCGGAGCAACCGGACTTTTTCGTTCATGACCTGAAGGACGTGCTGGCGGTCACACCCTCAGGCTGATCCAGTTGAGGAGGTCTCAGCCACGCTTCCCCAATTCCTTAGCTGTTCGAGCTGACCGCTCCAGGGTCAGTTGCCGTTGTTCCAGGATGTGGCGAAGTCGATTTGCTCCGCGAGATCGAGGTCCTTTGCGCTGATCCCCCCAACCGCTGCGGTCGAAAGGGACAACGTTACGGTCCCTCCTCGCAGGTCAATGTCAGGGTGATGCTTACGACTGTCCGCAATCGTCGCCACTCGGTTCACGAAGACAATCGAGTCACGAAAATTCGTGAACACGAACTCCTTCGTCAGCCGGTTCGACCGCCGCTTCCATCCTTTGCGATCACTCATCCAGCCCCGGACGGACTCCGGATTGAGTTTCGTCATACTATCCGCCACCTGCATCCCTCAACTCCGTCTGATCGGACGAGACATGACCGCGCTCGACACTGGGTCGATCACGACAATCGCCTGCGTCTGCATTTCCCAAGACACATCCGTTTCCAAAAACGTTGAGAGGGGTTGAGCCACCCCTGTACCTCGTTTACTATTTTGCCCCTCCTGAAAAGGAGGGTTTTGCATGCCCCTATCGTCTAGTGGCCTAGGATATCGCCCTCTCACGGCGGAGACCGGGGTTCGAGTCCCCGTAGGGGTATCACGGCTGAGGTTTGGGCTTTTCGCCCGGACCTCAGCCGTTTCAGAGGTCGCATAGCTCAGCTGGTAGAGCGCTACGTTCACATCGTAGATGTCGCAGGTTCGAGTCCTGCTGCGACCATCGGGACAATCCCGTATCAGGTTGATCGTCAACCCGATACGGGATTTTTGCGTGGGGCTGTCCTCTGGCTCGGGTTGTGACCCTGGTTCGACGAGACGAGAAACCACAACCAGCGTCCCGGTTGAGGAGTTCGTGCCGACGGTGATTCTCCCGATTCACCCCTTACGACTGCGACCCTTCTTTTTCCAATTGTAGGGAGTGGATGCCTGGTCACGGTCGTGTTCTATATCCATGCCACCGACGACTCGGACAACATTCCCATCGTCAAGTTCAATCTTCGTTGGGTCACCACCACTGACCTTCACGATTTCACGATAAAGATTGTACACGAGTTCTCGATGTTCCATCAGATAATCCGGAACGTCGTAGTAACCTTCGCCCGAAACCCTATTTGTGGAAGCAGTTTCCATCTTTTCTACAATGTCAGCATACAGACTATCAAACTGCTCCACAGTATGCTTGTCAGTATCTTCGCCTGCCAAACAGCCGTTGATGATCTGGTTATCCAGGAATATGACAGCATTCGAATCTTCCTGACTCACTGTGTTTTTCTTCACCAATTTCTTCAAGAGACTCTTGAATTGGTTTTGCTGTTTAACGAAAGCAGGTCGTGACAATTCCACCACGGCCAGGCTCTCACTGGGACCCAGGGCGGAAAAAACCTTGCGAATGACATCCATCTGTTCGGCTCGAGCAGTCTTGTAGGACCAGACACCGGAGGATTCAGTCTGGCCGCCTGACCGAGAACCACCCTTACGAGTGACCGGTGTCAGCTCGGGGCTGTGCCAATTCTCGCTGGTTCCCTCAATCGCATTTGCATAAGTCTGGAGGACACCGATCAGGCTTTCTACGACTCCAGCCATGTGCGTTCTGAACATACCTGACCTCATACATAGATTGAGATGTAATTCGTGTCAGGATAATATCTATTATAACGCCAAAAGCTGTTAGGCCGCGTCAACGAGCTATGGGCAACTGTAATCGAACGTTGTGACCTGAACGGTATCCTGCGTAATACTGTCCACAACAGTGCAGGTAGGGAATTCGATTACCATCGTCTGGCTGTTGCAGGAGGCAGTGAACAGTAGCAATGCGAGTATACTTGCTTTGATCCTGACACCGTCGATGTCTGCATCTTTAGATGTCGGGACGGCCATCATGCGCTCCCCTGTCCGGTGTCGTTCTGATGCTTGCAGCGTTGCAATCAGGTGGGATCCAAGAACGAGTCCCGACAGTAGCTACCAACACTCTACGCGTCGGACCTAAAACAATGTTTGGTGAAAAGCATAATCACCACAAGAAAAGGAAAACCGATGGTCCCGCTGTAAGCCTCGGCACCCGGACCGTGGATCCGGACCTGCGTCATTCTGGCTGTACCGTCGCCCCGCGGGTCAGCGTCCACTGCCGAGCACCGACCCGGTCAGCTTTTCGTACTCCATGTGAAACGCAATACAGACCACTTCACGGTCATTGATGCGATTCCAGGAGTCCTCGGTCGGATACATCGCGATATAGTCGATGATCGACTCCTCGTACGACATGCCGATCGCGTCTTCGAAACGCTCGTAGCATCCGAGGCTGGCCGACCCATCGACCTGTTCGTCACCGGGAAACGGACCAGCAGGAAGATCAAAGAGGGCGTAGACCTCGTTGTCGTGCGGTGCGGAGCATGGCAGGCCGGGAACCTCGGTCACCTCGTTCACCCCCATCTGAGTGTCGTCGAAGCAGTCGCCGACCTCGATGGCAAATGGGTCAGCGGCCTGTGGTGTCACGGCGGGTGCATTGTCCTCTCCCTCTGCGCAGCCACTGAATACCGAGGCCAGCGCCAATGCGAACAATCGGGAGTGCCTCATCTTCGTCTCTCTGCCTCGGGCGCTGATCAGGCGCGGGAACCCAGGATCGCCGTAGCCAGACCGATGCCGATCATGACCGCCAGGATGCCGACGACCATCGAACCCACGGCGTACCCACCCGCGCGTACCAGTTCACCGGCTCGGATCAGCGTCACGGTCTCATAGCTGAACGTACTGAA
>JAKMDG010000070.1 GCA_022428035.1 Longimicrobiales bacterium | reverse complement strand
GTCAGACCTCTGTGCGACCGCCGGCGAGTGCGCGCACGTAACGGGCATGGTCAGCGTCCAGACGTGTTGCCGCCTCGGCGAGAAGGCTCAAGCCTGTCATGGCTCGTTCGCGGTCGTCTGGCCGCATCCGGTTCAACAGCGTGTCGATCCTCGCAGGATCCAGTGCCGGTACTGAATCCCGAAGCGCCGTTCCCTCGGCCGTTAGAAGAACGTTCATCGCCCGACGGTCCTCGGGAGCGCGGCTTCGCGTCACCAGGCCCGCTTCCTCAAGTCGCTTCAGATTGAGAGACATCGTCGATGGGGTCACCTTCAGATATTCCGCCAGCTCTCCCACCATGACCGGATCTGTATGATCAAGCTGCCGGAGAAGGCGGATCTGATGCTCTGTCACCTGCCCTCGCCCACGGCCTCGGTCCCACGATCGAACCCGGAGGAGGTCCGCGATCCGTGGTATGGCGTGGAGTACAAAATCAACGTCAGACATATCCAATGATAATATAGTTTGATTCGTCAAATCAATATTTCTTTTTACTTTTCCTGCATGGTATCGGTGAGAGGGCAGAAGGGATCACGACGATGCCCTCTTGGGCTCCAAGCCATCCGGAGACTACCTTGCACGTCCCCAGCCGGGGCACGCCGGGCCGGGCGTGACACTCCGTGAACCTTATCTCACCCTGCCATGCTTGAGTGGATCAACAGCCCCGAAGCCTGGATCGCCCTCCTCACGCTGACGATTCTCGAGATTGTGCTCGGGATCGACAACATCATCTTCATCGCGATTCTCTCAGATCGTGTGAAAGAAGAGGAACGGGCACGCGCCCGAACGGTCGGCCTGACGATCGCGATTTCGACGCGGATTCTTCTGCTGTTTTCGATCGTCTGGGTGATCGGCCTCACCGACCCACTCTTCGCCTTGTTCGAGCACGAGATCTCTGGACGCGATCTGATTTTGATTCTCGGCGGCGTCTTCCTGCTGTTCAAGTCAACCAGAGAGATCCACCACAAGCTTGAAGGCGACGACCACCAGAGCACCACCAACGGGCACGCGTCGTTCCTGTCGGTCGTCGCTCAGATCGCCGTCCTCGACATCGTCTTCTCGCTTGACTCGGTGATCACTGCGGTGGGGATCGCCGATCACCTCCCGGTCATGGTCATCGCCGTGCTGATTGCCGGATTCTTCATGATCGTGTCAGCGGAACGGGTCAGCTCGTTCGTAAGCGCTCACCCGACAGTGAAAGTGCTGGCGTTGTCCTTCCTTCTGCTCATCGGCATGTCACTCGTGGCAGAGGGCATGGGACAGCACATTCCCAAGGGGTACATCTACTTCGCGATGGGCTTTTCCGTCTTTGTCGAGATGATCAACCTCCGCGTCAGTCGCTCACGGAGTACACCGGTCCATCTCAGAGGCCCGACCATGGAGGATGCGGCCCCGGGCACAACCGACTGAGGCCACCTGTTCGCAGGCGTGAGGTCGCAGCCACGTTACACACTCGGGCGTACAGAACGGGCGCCACCCCCGAGGGGGTGACGCCCGTCGTCACAAAGGGACTCCTGCCTGGCCTTCCGGCATCTGTGAAGTCCTAGAGTCCCTGCACTCCTGCCTCACCGTCGCCCGAGACGTTGAAGAAGAGCCACATGCCGATCGCCGAGTGTCCGGCGATGTAACAAACCAGCGAATAGTTCCCAGCAGCGTCCGCAACGAACGTGATCGACTCGGTCTCGCCCGGCATAGTCGCGTCGATCATCGACTGCGGGTTGTCCGTGATCGCGCCGGCGAACACCGGGTCCGGAGTGGGCGGCACGGTAAAATTGACCAGCTCGGATGAGATACCGAGGCTGTGCGCCATGTTTGGATCCTGGTTCACGAGTTCCATGGTGATCGTGTACCCTTCAGGAACCGTGATCGCGAGCTGGCCGCGAATGGCGCTGTTGAAGTTCCAGTAGTTGTTATCTGGAATCTGCCCTGCGACGATCGTCAGGTTGACCGTCTGTGCATCGTGATCGACCTGATACCAGTCGGGAATCGTCATCGGGCCGGTCGGTGCAGCCGGGCCGGCTGGCGCAGCTGCAGCTGCGGGGGCAGTCGCAGGCGCCTCCGGGGCACCGGAATCAGCGGGCTCGCCGCCTCCGCACGCAGCGAGGAACAGTGCCGCAGCGGGGATCAGCTTGAAAGCCTTCATGATCTTCTTGTCCTCTTCTCGGTTGTGGGCCTCGGTTTCATTTCCGCGGCCGAAACAGTGTCTTAAGCTACCCGGATCGGAGACCGGAGGTATCCGGAATCGCCCCTACATCCGTCGCAGGGACGTCCAGGTCTCTGGTGGATCATCGCACCCATCTCGCAATCCGAAGACCGTTACCCCATAGCGTCGGATCGGTGCTCCTCCCGGCAGCAGTTCTTGCCACCGCCTCGCTGGGTGTCGGTGATCCCAACAGATGAGCCCGGCCACCGTTGGGCGACCGGGCTCATTGCCAGACCAGGATTCAACCCGGGAACTAGTCGGCAACGACCCCCAAGACAGGGCCCCTGGGCAGGAAGGCGCTCTCACCAGAGTGCATATCCTCTGCCATCCGTCTAAACAGCACGGCGATCTTACGTTCGCCGGCCCCTTCTGCTCGGATCGCCATCCGAAGCAGGAATCGGATCCTCTCCTCCACATTCATCATCGTCATCATCCCGGTTGTCTCGGGCTATCCCGCCCCACCCCACGTCCCAACCTCACGCGTCCCTACGCACCGCCCCACCACTTCGTTTCAGCCACTCATGAAATGAGACGCAGTCAAGGACCGATCCGTTGCCCGAGGATGTGGCTCATCAGCGAAACCCGTGAAACATCCCGGATGCTGCGGGGGAGGATTGCGGCTCCGTCCATCGGCCTGATTCGACATCGAGCCAGCGGGCGAAGAGCGCATCGGAATACGTCGAACCGAACTCCGGTCCCACCATCACGCGTCCTGTCTCACTCATGACGCTCGCGTACCCGCCGCGCGCCACCGTGACGAGCCCGACAAGCCCATCGTACGCAGTGCGGAAATCCGGAGCAGAAAAAGTGACACGCTGGTCTGCGTAGTCGATCCCCGGCACCGCAGCGAGCATCGACACGTCCGCGGGTGGCACGGCATGGAGCTGAGCCGTCACAGGCTCTGTGAGTCGCATGGCACGAGCCGCTCCATAGTTCTCCATTGCCCGTTTCGCCGTTGTCTGCAGTTCTGAGCGCGTCTCCGATACCGGGCGAGGATCGGCCGAGGAGGCGGACGTGGCCGTCTTCACCGTGACGAACTCCACCCACGGCATCGGGCCTGCGAGGTCGGCTGCGAGCCGATCATCACCCGAGGCGAAGATCACCGGGACCCCGACACGGCCCCATGAATACCCGACCACCTCGGTCTCGGTAACGGCCATGCCATTCAGCAGGAAGTCGATGCCGAGTGTGAACGTGTGCGATGCGAAGCCGCCGCTTCCCGTCTTGGCATGCATACCGACCACGGCGATCGCGTCGTACCTGCCCGGCTCCATCAGATCGACATATGCGTCGAAGATCTCATCGCGACTGATCAGCCGGACACGCTCGTCGAGCTGGTCGAGGAGCAGGTCCGGTTCGGGGTTCCCACTCCCATGCCCGTCAACGACGTGTACCTCATCGGCACCACCATCGAAGAGACCGGCGACGACCGCATTCACGTCACCCGTGAGGTAGGTCCGACCGACGGCGTACCGCTCAGGGTGACTGAAGCGAAACGTGTTCGGGTCGGACTGGCCCGTGAGCCCCTCCATGTCGTGGTACACGAGAACACGCGTTACACCGTCCGTGTCAGCGGCCGGGTCTTCGAGCGTTCGCGGCTCGCCAGAAGCCGAATCATTCTCCGGGCTCGGCGTGCAAGCGGAGACCGCGATCAAGATCGCGGTGAGTGCCTTGATCGCATTCATCGTCGATCCTCCCATCCGGTCCATCCGGGTCCTCGAACCGCGCGACCGGGCATCGCCCCGGTATGCTCACCACGGGACACGACAGGGACGCCATTCACCAGAACGTACGCTACGCCCGTCGACAGCTGATGGGGCTCGTCATAGGTAGCATGATCAATGACCGTTTCCGGGTCGAAGACCACGACGTCGGCGTAGTACCCCTCGCGAAGAAAGCCGCGATTCCGGATCCTCAGCCGGGTCGCCACTGCGGAAGACATCTTCCGGACGGCATCTTCGAGCGTCACGACGCCGTCTTCCCGCACATACTTGCCGAGCACTCGAGTGAACGTGCCGTAGGCGCGAGGGTGCGCGAGACCGGTCGCTGTCGTGGGATCAATCCCACCGGCGTCCGTTCCGAACTTGATCCACGGCTGAGCGATCTGCATGGCGACGTTTTCCTCGCTCATGAGGAAGTACATGGTGCTCACGCGCTGACGCTCTGCGAGCACCAGATCCATCGCCGTCTCGGTCCAGTGCTTGCCCATGGACTCCGCCACGTCTGCCAACCACCAGCCTCGGTACTGCTGATGCTCTGGCAAATTGAGGCCGAGGAGCATCGTGCCCTCGGGCGTCGCGAGAGAGCAGAACGCCTCCCACGGCTCGGTCTGCACTTCCATCTCCGCGCGAATCCGTGCCCGAACCTCGGGGTTTGCGAGGTTCTCGAAGAGGAGGCCGTCCGCAGACGCCCACGGTGGAAAGCAGGCGTCAAGTCCGGTTCCACCGGCCGTGTACGGGTACATGTTCGCCTGAACGTCGACACCCGCAGCCCGCGCCGAGTCGATCTTCGCCACTGCCTCTACCGCCTTGTACCAATTCCGACGACCGCCAGCCTTGAGGTGATAAATCTCGATGGGGACACCGGCCTGCGTCCCGATCTCGATCGCCTCGTCGATGGCCTCCAGAAAGTTGTCGGCCTCCGATCTCATGTGCGTGATGTAGACCCCACCGTACGGCGCAGCCGCAGCGTTGATCGAGATCAGTTCATCGGTCGACGCGAAGTTGCCCGGAGGGTATACGAGCGCAGTGGCGACCCCGAACGCTCCGTCCTCCATCGACTGACGCACTGCCTGCTGCATGAGTCGACGCTCAGGGCTCCGAGCCTCACCCATGGCCAACCCCATGCCGACGACCCGGATGGTCGAGCCGCCCACAAAGGATCCGAAGTTCACGGACCCGCCGTGTTGCTCCATGGCCTCGAGCCACTCACCGAAGGTCTCGAACTGCGAGATCCCGACGGCGGAGCCGGCATTTTCCAGCATCTGCGGACTGGACGGAGCATTGGTCGTGGACTCACCCATGATCTCGGTGGTCACCCCCATGGTGACTTTCGAGACGACGCGTCCATCCCCCGTACCGAGGAAGTTGAAGCGCGAATGGCTTTGGATGTCAATGAATCCGGGCGACACGATCATGCCATCGGCGTTGATGCGGGCTCGGGCTGGTCGTTCGCTCAGTTCGCCCGGCCGAGTGATCGCGACGATACGATCCCCGCGTATCCCCAGGTCACCGGGATACCACGCATTGCCCGTACCGTCCACGATACGACCACCTTCGATGACGACGTCGTATTCGCCCGGTGGCGCCGGAGGGGGCGCGCCTGGAGCGGACGTTGGCACGGTTGCGGTGGCCGGGGCGCACGCCGCGAGAGCGAGTAGAAATAGAGGGATCCGGCGCATGGGCGGTCAGGTGGTAGTGGCGAGGTATCCAGCGACCAATACCGGCCGCGACATCATCTCGTCAACGGCGATGGTCCATCAAGCGTCCTCACGCTTCGCCAGCTCAGCCCGGATTCGGTCTAGATAGTCGATGAGCACGCCAAGTTCCTTGTCCGTCAGGACGCGGCTCAACACCTCATCTACCGCGTTGATCGCGGGGTCCATACGATCCAGCAGATTCAGGCCCGATTCCGTGATCATACACCAGACCCGCCTCCGGTCTTCGGAACAGCGCTCTCGTGTGATCCACCCCTTTCGTTCCATTCGGTCGATGAGCCGTGTGACACCGGGTGTCCGTTCAAGCATACGCTCAGCGACGGAAAGTGTAGGCAGACCGCCGTCCCCCGCGCCGCGAAGGATCCTCAGGACATTGTACTGCTGGAGCGTGATGTCCTCAGCGTCCAGCTTATGAGAGAGGAAGTGCTTCGAGTCGGCGGTCGTCCTCAGAAGCGCGACATACGCCTCGTGACTGCGCGTCCGAAACGGTCTTTTCTGCTCGATGTCCTGCTGGATTGTGGGATGCCTCGCCGCCAAGCCACACCTCTCTCGGTCAGTTATGGACCTGCTCCGCGTTGAACCTAGAAACCAGGAGGCACAGCGCCAGCGCGGCACCGGGCCTACCTTTCGTGTCCGTAGTCGAACTCGGCCGAATTGTCGGCCCAACCTCAGACCCTCCCCGTAATGCGCGCACGCCCCTACGCCTTCCTCCGGATCGGCCCTCGCTGGGTGAACATGTGCATGGTCACGGATATCGAGGAACATGAGGATGAGCTTCGGATCTTTGTAACGTCCGACATGGCCAGATTAGCCGGAGGCGACGCGCCCGAGGCCATCGACGTGGCCCGGCGGTTCTCCGTGAAAGACCCAAAGGACATCGATCGCGTGAAGCGTTGGCTGATGCTGAACGACGAGGACTAACCTGCGAGTCCGTCGGACCTAAAGCGCCTCAGCTCCTCGGTAGAGTTCGGTCGCATCGAGGCGGGCCCTGAGGAGTGTCTGCCCCTCAGGAAACGCCACGAGGTCCGGATCGCCCCGCCAGGGAGACCGACCGTCCACGAAGTCCCGAATCGGCCGGGACGGAAGAACGACATAACCGGCCCGCTTCAGCAGGTCGGTACAGAGCTCACACTGCTCCGCGTCGTGAACAGAACACATCACCGTCGGTCGGACGCCGGTCGCCATCGCCCCGTGTAGCATCCGGCTCTCCGCGCCCTCGATGTCGATCTTCATGAGTGTCGGTTCCGAGATTCCTTCCTCGAGCAGGCTACCCACCGTACGGACCCGCACCTCCTCGTTACCGCGACCAAGCCCGAGGGCCATCGAGCTTCCCTGACCTCCAAAAGCCTCCAGTCCGTCCGCGTCCGCCAGCGCATAGGGCAGCACAGTTACACGGTCAGGACAATTCCAGAGTACGTGACGGCAGAGGTAGGATCGGTTGAGCGCAGAGGGTTCGAAGGACCATACCGAACCACCACGTCCGGCGATTCTCGCGCCGAGCAGGGTCGCATAGCCATAGTGCGCGCCTACGTCCCAGAACACGTCACCCGGAGAAAGAAGCGCTTCGAGCGCCTCGAACTTGTCGGCCTCGAACCGACCTGCGCCGAACCCTCTGCCCGAGATCGGAAGGCTCCACCGCGAACCGCGATTGGGCCCTGAGCCAATGGTCACTGGAATGGCATCGATCGGGCTGGAGAGCGCCCGGCGCCATCGGATGGGAAGCCTCATGCCTCGAAAGGTCTCAATCGGCAGTGAGCCCGACAAGTCGGCCACACCTCGCTATTCGGACTGGCTGCGCGCCTTCACCTCGATCTCGGTCAGGCCGTACAGCGGGTGCACGTCAACGCTCAGTTGCCCGAGGAGTTCGTACAGCTGACCTCGGTGGTGGATCTCGTGCTCTACCATGAGGCGGAGCCACTTCCACACGCGCATCTCGATACCACCGACGGTCCGGCAGCGTTCGTGCAATTGGTCGCTTGTGAGCGTGGCCAAGATCTCCATAGTCTCGGCATGGGTTTGATCCATATAGATCAGGACCGCCTCCCGTCCCGAGGCGAGTTCAGGGCCATGCCCCGGATATCTCGACGGCCGAAGCTGGGCGTTTTCCGCCCACATCCATCGTTCCGCAGCCGCGATATGGCGAATGAGATCACCCGGAGAGAAACGGTCTTTGGCGGGGCGCCACTCCAGGTGCTCTTCCGGCACACACTCGGCGACGGAGCGAGTGCGCCGTCGAACGCTCTCGAAATAGCGGAGGAACGGGTCGATCTCGTTGAATTCCACGTGCAGCCTCAGAGGAGCAGGGCTACGTTGACTGCCCCGATCGCGACCACGGCGGCGGTCACCTTCATCGCCACAGCAGCGGTCCGCGCCAACAGGACGCCCCACCCCACCCGGGCGGATCGCTCAAGGGACATCGTTTCCAGCCAGGTGACCAGACCCGCGCCGAGGAATGTGCCCAGGAACGCCGAGATCACCGGACCGATGATCGGCACGGGAACACCGACGAAAAGCCCTGCCATGCCCCCGATGACGGCACCCCAGAATGCCCGACTCGAGCCCCCGAACGCCTCACCGAACCGCTTGAGCACAAGGATCTCCGCCACCTCGACGACAAGCACCGCCGCTGCCATGACAAGACCGAACGTCCAGGTCAGCGCACCAGCGAGGACCAGCCCTAGCG
>JAKMDG010000054.1 GCA_022428035.1 Longimicrobiales bacterium | reverse complement strand
CCTAGACGGGTTCCCCCAAGAGACGCTGAGATGTAGGCCCAGGTGGCTTCCCACGTTGCGATCTCATCGAGTTCGGCTCCGAAGCTTGCCTGTTCGCCACTGGGCAGGAGCGTAAGGTCGGAGCCATCCCACTCGATCCAGATTGGCGTCCGTGGTTCCGTCTCGCCTGGGGCGACGTTGGCCACGATGTCGACAGCCTTGTCGGCACCGAGAGAGACGGTCGCGACTGTGGCCAGAATGAACACCATCACGCCGAGGGTGCACGCTAGGATGTTGAACATCGGGAAGAGGGAGATCCCCTCGTCGTCGTCGTCGTCGAGTCTGGCCATCGCAAAGGAATACAACGCGTTGTGGTCACTCTCAACCCGACCCTACGAACTCGTGAGGGTTAAGCCCGACACCATGAACGCTGGAGCGACCCCAGCTTTGATGTGACGAGATGGTGATACTCGATCAGGAAGACGTATGGCCGTGTCCGATCTGGGTGACATTCTGTTCCGCGTGGCTGAAGAGCATGACGCGGCCGCCATCGTGGATTTATTCCGCTCCACGTATGGGGACGGGTACGTCCATCCGCAGATCTACGACCATCACGAGGTCAAGCGGATGATCTACGACGACGCCTCATTGCTGCTCGTGGCCGAACACGAACCGACCGGTCTCGTGATAGGGACGGCAGGCATTCTCCTCGAGATGGGCGCCCACTCGGATCTGGTTGGTGAATTCGGACGGCTGGTCGTGCACGCTGACTGGAGAGGTCGAGGGATCGGCCAGAGCTTGATGGAAGAACGTCTTGCGCGGGTCGGGCAGCGACTTCAGGTGGGCTTCACCGAAGTCAGGGTCGAGGCTCCGTACTCAGCCCGGATCTCGCAGGCCCACGGCTTCGTGCCGGTCGGCTTCCTCCCCCAGAAGCTCATTTTCGGCCATAGCCGGGAGCATACGGCACTCCTCGTGCACCACTTCGGGGATGCATTGAAGATCCGCCGGAACCGCCCCCGCATCATTCCCGAGGCTCAGTTTCTCGCGACCGCAGCACTCGAAGCGGTCGGGCTTACACCGGACGTCGTCATCGATGATGCGGCTGCGTCGTACCCGCCTGCGGAAGACCGGCCGCTCGAGCTGGAGGAACTCAGCGCCTCCGGGTACCTCGATCTGCTCCGTATTGAACGCGGTCGCCTTCGGCATAGGGAGGTCTTCGGGCCCCAGCGATTGCACTACGGGCTATTCAGGCTCGCCGCCTCGGACTCTCACTACGTGGTCGCACGCTCCTCCGGACGGATCGTCGGCGCGCTGGGGTACAGCTGGGACCAGGTCGAGCAGCACGTACGTGTTTTCGAGATCATCGAAACCGACGACGGCGTAGTCCCGTTTCTGCTGGACGCCCTGGAAGAGCGGTGCAGGCGCGACGACATCGTATGCGCCGAAGTCGACGTGAGCGCACACGCTACCCGCATGCAGCGCACACTGCTGGCGAGGGGGTACGTGCCCTCCGCCTATGTGCCGGCGATGGCGTTCGATGACGTGGAACGGGTCGACATCATCAAGATGTACAGGATTTTCGGTCCGCTTCTGGATCTCCCCTTCGAGGCGCCGGAGCCGACCCGTTCGGTGGGTCGGTACGTCCTGGAGCGCTTCAAGGAACAGGAGCTCAAGCCACGGTTGGCGCAGGCGCTGGGCCGCCTGCACCTCTGCGCTGATCTGACTATGGAGCAGACATCACGTCTGCTCGGGGCGTTTGCCATCACCAGAGCAGAGGCGGGGGCTCCGATCTTTCGGGAAGGCGATCCGGCTGACGAGGTGGTCATCGTGACCACGGGCCGAGTCCGGATCGAGGCGTTGGGAGATGTGCTCGGACATGTGGGGCCGGGCGAGGCACTGGGTGAGGTCGCCATGCTCCAGGGTCGAGATCACATCGCGACCGCTATCGCCGAGACGAAGGTCGAGTACGGAGTCATCCGTGTCGCGGTGATCGCGGATCTCATGCGTAGCCGCCCGGACATCGGCGCCACGGTCTATCGGAACCTCGCGCTCGGTCTGGCGCAGAAGCTGGAGCGGGCGGACGGACTGATCAGTCCGCCGCCTCACTCCCCTGACGGTAAACCGGACGTATGCTGACCGGACACACTTTCAGTTCGGCCGTATCGGTCGCGGGGTCGTAACCCGCCCCGGTCAGCACGTTCACCGGTACGTCATTGAACGAGAAGGAGCTGAACACGGTCCCTCGAGGTGATCGCTCGGTGGCTTTGACCTTGATCGTGACGGACCCGCGACGGCTGGACATCTCGACCCAGCTTCCCTCTTCGATACCCCATGCAGCGACATCGTCGGGGTGCGCCTCGAGTGCTTCTTCCGAGAGCAGGTAGTCGATGCCTGAGGACCGCCCCGTCTGTGTACGTG
>JAKMDG010000042.1 GCA_022428035.1 Longimicrobiales bacterium | reverse complement strand
GGGCCGAGCAGGAGAAGTGAGAGGAGCAGCGGTCGCATGATGTGGTGTGCTGGCACGAGAGAAGGGGGTGGTCGTGGCCCGGGTAAGCGCGCGTGCGACCCGCGGAATATGGGGCCAGGTGTGGCTGACAGCACGCCGGCACCCGGACGAATACGGTGATCCTGGGTACGCAGGGCACGGAACCTCGAGTGCGGGAGTCGCCGCGGCGTTACGGCTCAGGCGCAGCCTGCGCGACGACTACCCATACGCCCCTCAATCCGTCGTCCACTCTCTTTTGACCAAGTGAGGCCGCGCGCAGTCAGCCAAGGAACTTGGCGAAGGGATGGAATCGGAACCGGTTCGCCGGGTCGACCCGCGTCTTTACTGCCGACACGGCTTCGGCCATCGCGCCGGACCCGAAGATCTCCGCTGCGACGGCCGACCGACCGACGTCGTCGGCCTGCGAGTGGGTGCCACTGAAGTCGACCCCGAGTCCGGCCACGGCGCGCGAACGATCGACCACGCTGTTCGTGAGGTTCACGATCGCCTGGCGCTCGGCGGGGGTCTTGAGGCTCGAGTCGTAGAGCGTGATCAGATCGACGAAGAAGGCGTGCGCGCAGTTACCCGTGGGGATGCGAGGTCCCCTCTGGGCCGCTCCACCCAAGGTGCGGATCTCGATGATCGACATCTCTGCCTCTTCGAGCGGGGCCTCTCCGACCATGACGTCCGCGACGAAGTCGAGCACCTCGTCGTCAGGGCTGGCGGGCGTTCCGGCACAGTGGTAGCTCGTCGCGAGCGGGCTGCCTTTCTGCTCGGCGATCACCGGCCAGAGCGCTGCGGCGGCCTCGTACCACGAGCTCCAGTGGGCATCCGCGAGGGTGGGCAGCTTCTTGGAGCCTGCCAGCGCACGGAGGGGCTCCACGAATTCACCGGTGTCGCCCATGAACGAGTCGTAGAACACCGTGGTCAGGACCAGCGCGTTGGTCCCGGTCACCACGAGCTCGAGCGAAACCGACTCGTTCGGGATCACAGCCTCCTTCATGAACTGCATGGCCGCGCGCGAAAACTCGACCGCCTGTCCACGTTCCTCGAACCCGAAGATGAGCTGCTCGGCACCCTTGACCGCTCGGGCATCGGCCAGGCGGAAGGTCATGTCAGCCACGATGGCCAGGGCGCTACCCGCGCCCAGCATGTGCGTGAAGAGCTCATCCTCCGGCGTCAGAGTCCGCAGAGTCCCGTCGGCCATCACGACGGTCATCCTCACGGCTCGCTGCCCAAGCAGCCCGAGCCTGCGCGAGAAATAGCTGCTGAGTCCGCCATTGAGGGCGTAGCCCACGACCCCGACTCCAGGGCCCGTCGCCACAGGCAGAGCCCCGCCCTGCTCACGGACCGCCTCGACGAGTTCACGGAAGACGACACCGGATCCCACCGTGACGCGTCGCTCACCACCGCTCTCCTCGAACGCGATCCCCTTGAGCTCGACCAGGTCGAAGACCACCGCGCCGTGGTCCGCGACCAGGGCAGCTCCCGAGGACTCGTGCCCGCCGCAGACACAGGCGATCGGGGTCTCGGGGGGAAGAGCCTTCACAAGCGCAGCAATCTCCTCGGCCGACCGTGGCCGATGGATGCTCTCCGCCAGACTCGTGACGGTTGTCGATGAACCGTCAGGCCCCGGCAGGACCTTGTTCGCGCTGACGCTCCAGGCCCGCTGGGCAAACCATGTCTCATTCGACATTTCGAGAGCCTCCTGTGGGATGGCCTGTGCATTCGACAACTCACCCTCAAAACCGCACCCCAAAGCCATACCGGCTCCGCCCGCCGCTACAATCTTGAGCGCGGTTCTTCGGGAGATCTGGTTCTCAGGCTGCTGCATGAGAGCGGCGAGGGCGAGTGGATGATCCGGTGCACTGGCAAGGGAGCGCAGGGCAAGCGCGGCCCGTGTTGGGCTCCGACCGAGGCTCATCTTACGTACGGGGCACCCGCTACGACACCGCAGGTGCGAGAAATGCCCGAGGACGGGAACTTCAAGCTACGATGTGGATCCCGCGAGCGTCGCACGCCCGTGCGCCGACGACCTGGACCAGACCTCTCCCCCCGGGTTTCGATCGCCCGACCGGCGCCTCGATCGTCCCGTGTCACGCGACGTGCGTCATGAACGACGCCGTGCCTAGTTGCCGCCCCCGACCGACCGCATGAGCGGGACACCACCCTCGGTCGGGACATACACGACCGAGCCCGGAGGCATGTCACCGAGTTGCTGGATGTAGTGATAGGTAAGGTACGCCGGAGTGAGGCCCTCGGTGATGATCTTCTGAGCCTCGGCGATACCCTTGGCCTCCTCGATCTCCTGTTGCGCACGCTCCTGGATGATTTCCGTCTGGAACCGCTCCTGCTCGACTTCCTGCTCTCTCTCGAGCTTCGCCTCGATCGCCTCACGCACACGTGGAGGCGCCTGGACATCCCTCACGAAAACCTCGACCACCTCGATCCGGTCCCCCGCCTTCGCCTGGATTTCGTTGAGCATGTCCGTGGCCAGTTCTCGACGGTTCGGCGAGAAGATCTCGTTGATCGACTTCGTGGCGACCGCGTCGCGTACACCGTTTCTCATGGCGTTCAGCACGATGCTGCTCTTGATGCTTCTCTCGCTGCCGAGCCTGGAGTAGAGCTCCGGAGCAACAGCCCCGTCGAGTTGAAAAAGAATGGATACCTCGAGCGTCACGTTCAGCTGTTCGCTGGTCTGTGCCTCGATGCGCTCGACCCCACCTCCCTCCGGAAAACTCTGCTCACGGATGGACATCTTCTCGATGCTCGCGAGTGGATTCACCAGGTGGACACCCTGATCGAGGGGTCTTTCATGGACCGTACCGAGGAAGTGTAGCACTCCCACCTCACCCACGGAGATGACCGTCAGCACGTTGCTCACCGCGAGCAGCACGCCGGCGAACATGAAGCCGTATCCGGCCACCTTGGCGGTTCCGGCTGCGTGAGGCTTCCGGGTTGCCGGGCCAGCAGCCCGGATCACCGCGCCGATTAGAATCACGATGATGGCTAGAATGATCTGGCCCATAATGTTGGTCCTCGCTCAGGGTGACGTTGTGATTCGAGAAGAATACGGTTGCTGGCCGGGATTCCTTCCAGGTCGCCTCTTCATCCCCCAGATCGGTCCGCTTCTGGGGGTCGACCGCAATACGCAATTCGTCCAGGTAGACCGCCGAAACGCTCCGAGACCTGATCGTTCCCGCCCGAATCTACCGAGCACTGGGTCTCGGACATAAGCGCCCCTGCATGTCGACAGGACAGCGCCTACCCGTAGCTCTGGCGACTCTTCGTTGATCTTCATGTTCTCGGTCTGGACCACTACGGAGAACGTCCTCGTCCTCAAGAACTCGACCCAGGAGGACGTGACATCGCGGTTCGACGACGAGAGCAGCGAGAGTCCCTATCCGCATCGCACACTGGGCGCCCGTGCGAGTGGCCCCAACCCCCGCTCTGATGCTGCCGTCGGACAGCCCAGCCTGACTGGAGCGTCGACGCGCGTACCCGGCTTCCCGCAACCGGGGTGACTAGGCCTGGAGCCCCTTGAGCCGAGCGGCGTCGAAGTGCAGTTGGAGCTGCGGGTAGGCGATCGTGATGCCTGCGTCCTTCAGAGCCCACCAGACACCACGGTGTACGTCGGAGCGCAGCGTAGGAGCTGCCCAGGGATCCGTGGCCCAGATCGAGACCTCCCACAAGACGGAGGAGTCACCGAAGTCCAGAAGTTGTACAACGGGATCGCGGGATTCGGTACGTCCCTCCGCGCGTTGGCCGGCGGCGTAGAGTACTTCTTCGACTCTTGCCATGTCCGAGTCATACGATACGCCGACTCGGCAGCGCACGCGGAACTCCGGGTCGCTTAGCGTGAGGTTCTTCACGGTCGACTGAACGAGGATGGAGTTCGGGATGATCAACTCCTCTTCCTCACGGGTTCGCGCTACAGTCGCGCGGGCTCCCATCCGCACGATGCGAACAGTCATCCCCTCGACCTCCAGTATGTCGGTCTCCCGTATCGAACGCTCGGTAAGAAGGATGATGCCCGACACGAAGTTCTGGAGGATGTTCTGAAGCGCGAAACCAATCGCCACGGCGGCGACGGCCCCGGCAGCGAACACCGTCGCCAGGCTGATGCCGATGGTCTGCATCGCGACCGCGAGTCCTACCAGCAGAACAGCGTAGTGGACGAGCCGCCTCGTCGTCGCGAGCGTGCCCGTACTGGTGACGCCGCCTCTCGACATGAGTCCCGTGACGATCCGCTGTGCCACGCGCGACGCCCACAGGGCGAACAGCACGATGATCACGAACGTTACGATCGATGCACCCGTCACAGCGGTGCCGCCCACTTCGAAGAGCTGAAATCCCAGCCATTGGCTGAGGGCCCCGCCCACGTCGTTCAGGTTCATCTGCTCTCTCGGGAAGGGGGCTCAAGCGGGGCGGATCCATCGCCTCCCCTTCGAGCGCGAACTTCTTCGAACCGGGAAGGAGACGCAAGCTGATGCGTGGAGCTTCTCTCCAGAGACTCATCGGTTTCGGGTGGCGGCACAGCCGGTCCGGTGCCATCGTGCCACCGCGTCTTCGCGCATCGAACGCCCACGATCAGTGACCCTCCCGAGGACCGCCATGTCATCCGTTCCGCACAGCCCACGGGACCCACACCCATCGATCAGTCCTTCAGGTCCTTCGCTCATAGGACGCCTCGTCCGTCGCACGAGCAAACCCGCAGGCGCTCAACCGGGCACCCTGATTCATACCGGCCCGAAAAAAGTCGAAAAGGTCCGTGTACGGGTGATCGATTACAGCGCGCAGCACCTCGATGAGGCGATTGTGGATCGCATCGACGAGTCTTTCTCTCTCGCCGAAGCACCCGCGGCTACGTGGGTCAATATCGACGGGCTCCACGATGTGTCGATTCTTGAAGCGGTGGGGGATCGCTTCGGTGTCCACCGCCTCGCCCTCGAAGACGTGCTCTCGACGAATCAGCGCCCCAAGGTAGAGGAGTACGAGAAGCACTTCCTCTTCATTATGAAGATGCTCTCCTTCGACGTCGAGACCGAATCAGTGCTGACGGAACAAGTGAGTCTGATTGTCGGCCCAGGCTATGTCTTTTCCTTCCAGGAGCGCTTTGGAGATGTGTTCGAGCCCGTACGGGAGCGCATGCGGAGCGCAAAGGGCCGGATCCGGTCGCGCGGCACGGATTATCTCGCGTACGCTCTGATCGACGCGGTCGTCGACAGCTATTTCCGGATCATCGAACAGGTCGGAGACCTGATCGAGGAACTCGAGGAGGAGGTACTCTCTGATCCCTCTACCGCAACGATGCACCGGATCCATCGCCTGAAACGTGAGATGCTCGTGCTCCGGAAGGCCGTGTGGCCGTTGCGTGAGGCGACCGGGCAACTCTACCGGGGTGAGATACGCCTGATCGGCGAGGAGACCCAGCTGTTCTTGCGCGATGTGTATGACCACACCGTACAGGTCATCGATACGGTGGAGACGCTACGCGACGTTCTTTCGGGCACGATGGACCTGTACATGTCAGGCGTGAGCAACCGAATGAACGAGGTCATGAAGGTGCTCACGATCATCGCGACGATCTTCATTCCGCTGTCGTTTTTCACCGGGCTCTATGGAATGAACTTCGATTACATGCCGGAGCTTCACGTCCCTTGGGGATACCCAACACTCCTTGCAGCCATGGCCATCATGGGCGGCGGAATGTTGTGGCAATTCAAGCGGAAGGGTTGGCTCTAGCGGCCCCCTCGGGTCAGCACCCGGACATCGCCCACTAGTGAACGATGTTACGGCCCTGCAGGTGGGTCAGGACCGCACCGATCAACAAGGGCCGGAGCCGATAGCGTAGGGAGATCTCGATCTCCGAACGCTCGGGCGTACCACTGGACTTGGCGGCCACCGGCTGGATCAGGTGACGGTTCCCGAGCGACTCGAAAATCTGATAGCTCTCGTGTCGGGGGAGTCGGAAAATCCGGTCATGCTCCTCGAGGGAGAGTGTCCGATGTTCCAGAAACGCCTTGAGCGTGAAATTCTGAGTCAGATCCAGGGATTCGAGCACAGAGAAGTCCGGCCGCTCCGGGGAGCGAAGAAGAACGCCGTCACCGGCATCGAAATCGGCACTCATGAGCCACTGGAACAGCGCGAGGCGCAGGTCACCCGAAGACGTCCGCTGCAGTCGCTCGAAGAAGCCCGTCTCCACTTCCTCCCTGTGCGCTTCCGCATCACGCATCCCTCCGAGCCGTCGTCGAAGAAGGCGAGCGAGTCGACGGCGAAGGCGTCGGCTGCCCGTGGCTGGCTCCTCGAATCGCCATGCCAGGCCACTGCGACGGTGTCGTGCGGTAATGGCTTTGCGGAGAGCGCCGGCCGAGAGCGGTTGCAGGTCCAACAGGGCAATCTGGGAAATCGCGGTTGGTTCAGCCGCCGCGATGAGCTGCCAGGCAGACGTCGTGACCCCCCCGATCCAGAACGCGCGTGGATCGGTCTCGGCAAATAGCGTGAGCATGCGCTCTACGAGGTCGGTCCCGTTCGGAATCCGGAGGTACAGATGCTCAAGGTTGTCGACGGTGACAACCTGGGGTAGCGAGTCGACATCGGCGTCGAAGATGGCGGCTGCCAGCTCGTCGAGGCTCTCACAGGGCTTGAGACCGAGAGACGAACCAAGGAGCCGAGCGACGTCCCCCTCCGTCCGCACCCGCTCATGGAGAACGACCTTTGCGGTCCGTACGCCGTCGGCAGAGATGGTCGCACCGAGCACCTGCAGGAAGCTTGTCACGCCAGTCCCGGGGCGGCCACGCACAATGAGCGGCACACCGTCTTTCGCCATCCACCGCTGCCAGCGAGTCATCGCCTCGGAGATCTCGCGCGAGCGCCCTACGAGAAGCGGAGGGTCCGTGATGGGCTCGAGCGTGAACAGCCTCTGGTACACGAGGGGCAGTTCCTGCGTGAGCAGCGAGGCGTCCGCGAGGGTCTTGAGCGTACGCGACGATGCCACCTGTCCGGCGGCTCCCCCTGTCACGATGGCGCTCCCCTTCCGCACACCGCGCGTCACCAGTCGCCACCCGAGTCGAACGACGGCGACCAGGCCCCGGAAGGCGCGGTTCACACGCACTCCCCAGCGCTCGTTGATCCAGATCCTCAGCTCCGTGAGCTGAGACCTCGCCGCCAGGAGCTGCGCAGCGACTCGACCGGCGGCGACACGATCGAGGAGTGCCATGGAGCCTTCGCCGATCTCGAGCGCAAGCTCGGCTTGGGCCGCCTCGATGCTCACGTCCAACTCCGGGGCCATGGAACGAAGGGCCTCGACGATGCTCGAGAGTGCCTCCCGCACCAGGCTCACGGCTTTCATCTCGGCGTCGGGCTCACCCCCCTCCAGCTCCGCCTTGGCCGCGTCGTCGGCGAACGCGAACACGTTGGGCAGTTCAAGAGCGTCCTTGCGGACACGCTCGACGCGTTCGGTCAATCCGCTCGTGGCGGATCGGATTCGCTCGATCCGGAGCGCGTCGAAAGATTGCCTCGCCAACTCCTGTAGCGGGACGGAACGCGTATCGACCTTCCGAGCGCCAACAGGAGGGCGCGCGGCCTCGTCATGCAGCGCCAGGGTCGGCGGTGCCTGGCGGATCATGGCCAAGAGGGCATCGACCGTCTTCCTCGATCCCTCCTGGATCGCGGATTGGACGAGCGCCGCGTCGGGCAGGGCGGCAGTTACGGGGCCGAGCGAGGCGTCGACCTGGTTCCGGAGCGCCGCGAGCTCGGTGCTCACGTCCGTGCCGGCCGCTGGATCGGGCAGTGCCTGCGCCAGCCCTTCCAGCGTACTGG
>JAKMDG010000433.1 GCA_022428035.1 Longimicrobiales bacterium | reverse complement strand
CCCCAGAAGTCGGGACGTGTCGTCATCCGCGGAGCCGTTCACTCGGGTCACGACGACCCACCCGTCGAATGCGCGGACAGCCTTCACGCCGACGACCTCGAGGTCGACCGACACGTCACCCGTGCTCGCCAGGGTTGCCTGAAGTGCGGCCTGGGATGCCGCCTTGATCACGCCCTGCTGCGTTTCGAGGCATGCTACGGTACCCTCGTAGAAGTCTCCAGCCCGTTCCAGCTTGACGGAGACACGACCCGAGCCGTCGGGCATGGTCACGTGTTCCAAGCTGTCAAATTTCAGTCTGGTACGCACTGCAGCGCCTGTCCTCATGCGTTTCTGGTTGGGCCTGGGAGGGCAGCAAGTAACCTGCGCCGGGCCAAGACGATACGGCAAGTATTGACAGCATTTTTCGTGCCTGCGCCAAGTGTTTACGGGCCTTTCCGAGCTTCGCTCATCGCGGAACGGCGGCAGAGCCGAGTTTCGTCACACCTCTAAAAGGGCCGCTGGAACGTCCTCGACTGTGTCCACATCGGTCCGAGGCTCGAGCGCTGCGACCCGGAGCCCTGCGGCATGTGCCCGTTCCAGGGTCAGCTCGAGAACCCGATCGGTACTCCACGGGATGTCCCGAAATAGCTCCGGGCGAGGCTGTGTCAGGCCGACCAGGTAATACCCACCGTCCGTCGCTGGGCCGAGTACGAGATCGTGCGTCTCTAATGCGTCAAAGGCGTCCTGTACGGTCGATTCGTGGACGTCGGGGATGTCTGTGCCCACCACGCACACGGCGGAGGTGCGCCCGAGCGCGTCCGCGATGGCAGCCGTCATGCGGGTACCGAGGTCGCCCGCCGTCTGCCCCTGATATTCTACACCGTGCCCCAGCCAGTCCCGAACCGATTCGGTCGAGACGTCGTCGGGAGGCTCAACATACACGGTTACCGCCCAGGGGCCCGGACGGAGGGCATCGACCGTGGCTCGCCCTAGCCATCGGTAGATCCGGGTGGCTCGTTCCGGACCCAGGTCAGCTGCAAGCCGGGTCTTGACCCGGCCCGGGACGGGCGCTCGGGCGAACACGATCACCTCCCGCCCGCCGGAGGGGGCTACGTCGGGTTGGACCTCAGAGCATTCAGGCTCATATCGCCGCGCCAGGGCTTCCGGATCCGCTCCGAGGCGAAAGGCGGCGACGAGTGTGACATTGCGCAGTAAAACTCGGAGGGGACCCTCACGTCTGTATCGACGGCCGCTGGTGGTGAGGGTCGCTCCGAGAGCTACGCGACGTCCACCCCGGGATAGCCGATCGATGATCCCCACGTCCTCCATGATCGGCCAGTCCGGGAAGCCCCCCACTCGGTTGTAGAGCGCTTGCGAGACGACGAGCCCCTGATCGCCGTACGGCATCCCGAACAGACGTTCACGCAGACGCTGGCCGAATTCTATGAATCGAAACACCGACTCTGGAGCATCGAATACGAGCTCGAAGTGCGCGAACTCGGTGGGCGTTGCCCCCTCGAGAAAGCGATTCAGAGCGGATGTAGCACCTGCATCCAGACGCGAATCGGCATGCAGGAAGACGTACCAGGGTCCTGGGGCGGCCGAGGCTCCTCGACGGAGCTGCTCACCTCGGCCCGCCGGACCCGATACAACCGTCACCCCACGACTCCGCGCGATGTCACACGTTGCATCTACGGATCCACCATCGCTGATGATGATGCGCTCAACGCGGGGACAATCCGCCAGGTCGTCCAGAAGGTTCGGCAGACTCGACGCCTCGTTTAGCGTCGGGATGATGACCGTGCAGACGGGGCCCGTCACGACCCCTGGTCGTTCAGGGTCCAGTCGTACTCGAAGAACTCGATCCGTGTATCTGATGCCAAGAGTACCGCAGCGTCGGTGGCTCCGAGGTAGGGGGCGAAGAACGCACGGAGGCCCTCTTCCCCCCCAAAGTCGTCCTTGAACCAATCGAGGACCTTGTTCATGCGGACCACCCCGGGCTCGACGGCGAAGTGTTCGGGGGTCGAGACCAGCTTCCGGACCGCGCGATCGAGCTGGTCGTCCAGCGTCGCGACCTCGTATGCATCGGGCCATAGTACCGGACAGCTTCGTGCCGCGCAGTTCACGGCGAAGTGGATTCTCGGCTCACCAATGGGGCGGATGATCGAGTGCTCGATCTCGTCCTGCGAACGCTCAGCTCCGGCGATCCGGCAGTGCGCCACCGTGAAGACGTCTGCGATCTGCCAGACCGAGTTCGCGGGTCGACCGGCGATCCTGTTCCTGATGCCGGTGAAAAGTCCACCAGCCTTCCGGATCGGATAGTGCTCGGCCACAAGCCTCAGCATGCACGCGTTGTACGCGTTGATCCAGAACGTGAGCTGCTCCTCACGGCTCGCTGCTTCCACTCGGGCGATCTCGACCGCTCCAAGGGTGCCGATGTAGGCGTCGAGTGCAGCTTTTTGCTGGACAATGGCAGCGTAGTCCACATTGGGCTGATCCACGACCTCTGCCAACAGAGCCGAGAAGGCCTCGTGCGTAGGCAGTACCTGGGCGTCGGCGGGGATGGGGATCACGGCGAGCACGATCATGAGGCGTGTCGCAGCGCCTGGCAGGCGCAGTCCGAGCCGGCGTGCGATCACCGGAAGGAAGCTGAGCACGATCAGAAGACCTCCGGAAAGCAGCACCCTCAGCAACGCGTTGCGCGATGCCTCCTGGGAGCCGGCGAGCAATGCATCGGCGAACATTGTGTAGACAACCGTTCCGGGAAAGATCCCGACCGCGGTGGCGGCCGCATACGTGGACCAGCCGATTGATGTGAGCCCCGATCCGAAGTTGAGTGCATTGAAGGGGACCGCCGGGATCAGCCGAAGGGTGAGGAGTCCCCGGAAGCCGTGATTTTCCGTGGCACGATCGAGCGCGTCCAGTCGGTCTCCAGCGAGGCGCCGAATGCCGTCACGCCCCAGGAAACGGCCGACTCCGAATGCGGCGTTAGCCCCGATGTTCGCGCCGATGGTCGTGTAGATCGTTCCTCCCACAAGGCCGAACATGGCACCACCGGCGAGGGTCAGGATCGAGCCGGGGATCGCCAGTGCCGTCGCTGCGGCGTAGATCGCGATGTACAGCAGCGGCGCCGCGCGTGAGGCACGTAGCCACTCGATCCCCTGACCCGCACCATCTCGGCTCAGGTAGTCGCCAAGTGGCGTGAAGGCAGCGACTGCCGCCCCCGCAGAGACAAGGAGCAACAGGACAATGAGACGCAGCAGGGCACCGGAAGATGGGGTCATTTCAGCCATGAAATCACTTTCTTGAGCACGCGGCCCCCAGGACCTTCCAGTCGAAGGCGCTGATACTCGGTCGCAGCGCGCTTTACCCCCTCTACCAGCGTGGGGTAGGGAAAGATCGTGTTCGTGATCTGGGTCAGCTTCAAACCATGTGTCTTGGCGAGGACGATCGGCATGATCAGCTCCCCCGCGTGGGACCCGAGGATCGTAGCGCCGAGTATCCGCCCCTTGGCGTCTGCCGAGATCTTTACGACGCCGCGGTCGACGCCATCCACGATGGCACGGTCCAGATCGTCGAGCTCGTAGGAGAACGTGGTCCCACCCCGGGCCTCGGCTTCCATCTCGGACAGGCCGACGTGCGCGATCTCAGGATCAGTGTAGGTCACCCACGGCACATTGTCGTAACGGACTTTGCTCGACCCGGGGAGCAAGGCATTTCGGAGCACGGCTTTGGCCTGCTGGTCCGCAACGTGCGTGAATTGGAGCCCGCCGGTGACATCCCCGGCTGCCCATATGTTGCGTGCGCTCGTCCTCATTGCCGCATCGACGGAGACCGCTCCATCAGTGACCCGGACGCCGGCGCGATCCAGCTCCAGCCCCTCCAGGAACGGTCGCCGGCCGGTCGCTACGAAGATCTCGTCTGCGACCAGACGCTTTCCGGTGTGTGTCGTCAGAACCTTGCCCTCGTCCGTCGTCTCGACGGCGTCGACCCGCTCACCGAGAGAAATCGTCATCCCCTCGGCCTCGAGCATCGCTCGAAGTCGATCGGCAATGTCCCGGTCTTCCTTCGGCAGAATCCGGTCGGCCATCTCGACCACGGTCACGTGAGCCCCCAGCCGCGACATGACCTGAGCCATCTCCAGTCCAATGGGCCCTGCACCCAGAACAGCCACACGATTGGGAAGATGGTCGGTTTCGAAGAGCGAGTGGTGGTCGAGATATCCGGCCTCGGCGAGGCCCGGGATAGGTGGCGCGAACGGGACCGCACCCGTGGCGATCACAAACCGCCTGGCGCGCAGCGTTCCGAGTCCCTCCACCTCCACTTCCCGGTCAGACATGAAGCGGGCTGCGCCGAAGTGCACATCCACGCCCATGTCCCGAAAGCGCTGCGGGTCGTCATGGTGCTCGACGATCCCTCGAGCGGCGCGCATGCGAGCCATCACATCTGCAAACGCGTGCTTCGGGGCCGCAGCGGTGAGCCCGAAGCGCTCAGCGTCTCGCATGGCATGAGCAACACGGGCTGATGCGATGATGGCCTTGGAGGGGACGCACCCGGTCCACAGGCAATCACCACCGAGCGCTGTCTTCTCGACGATCGCGCTACGAACACCCAGGTAGGCACCCCCGGCGGCTGAGACCAGCCCGGCTGTGCCTCCACCAATGGACAGGAGGTCGTATTCGTCTTGAGGCTTCATAATCGATGTTGACAGAGTTGTCCCGATCGGGGATGCAACGCACGAGGGGATTGTGCCGGTTCCCTCCGTGCTGTGCCAGTTGTGCCGTCCCTCGTATCACATCGTCCCGAGCCAGCATTCCGGACACGGCAGGCCAGAGGTAGGTTGCTGCGTCCCGAACGACGAACCGTCATGCTTTCGTTTTCTCTTCGGGTTTGATACTTTGCGACTCGATGCCCCGGTGAGGGCGGTCACGGAACGGAGGCGAGATGGCAGGCGCGGCGACGGATAAGCAAGCAGAGAAGAAGCAGAAAGCGCTCGATACTGCGCTGTCTCAGATCGAGCGTTCCTTCGGTACCGGTGCCATCATGCGGATGGGCGAGGACAGTCGTATCACCGCCATCGAAGCGATCGCGACCGGCGCGATCAACCTCGACGCGGCGATCGGGGTCGGCGGCATGCCTCGTGGACGGATCAGTGAAATCTATGGTCCTGAGTCCTCCGGTAAGACCACGATCTGTTTGCAGGTGATCGCGAATGCGCAGAGGTCCGGTGGCATCGCGGCGTTCATCGATGCAGAGCACGCTCTCGACGTCGGTTATGCCCGTAAGCTCGGCGTGGACGTCGACAACCTGCTTGTGTCACAGCCTGATACCGGTGAGCAGGCGCTCGAGATCGCTGAAGTGCTCATCCGAAGCAACGCCATCGATGTCGTCGTCATCGACTCGGTCGCCGCACTCGTGCCGCGAGCGGAGATCGAGGGAGAGATGGGCGATACACACGTCGGGCTGCAGGCGCGTCTCATGAGTCAGGCACTCCGCAAGCTCACGGGTGCGGTCAACCGCTCCCATACGGCGGTGATTTTCACCAACCAGATCCGCGAGAAGGTTGGCGTGATGTTCGGAAGTCCCGAGACGACCTCCGGTGGACGGGCCCTGAAGTTCTACGCTTCACTTCGGCTCGACATCCGCCGGATCGGCGCGATCAAAGACGGTCAGGATGTCATCGGGAATCGGACCCGTGTGAAGGTCGTGAAAAATAAGTGTGCGCCCCCGTTTCGGCAGGCGGAGTTCGACATCCAGTACAACGAGGGTGTGAGCCACAACGCGCTCCTCGTCGACCTCGGCGCCGAGCACGGCATCGTGCAGAAATCCGGAGCGTGGTTCTCCTACGGCGACCTGCGGCTGGGACAGGGCAAGGAAAACTCGAAGCAGTTCCTCGTCGACAACCCCGATATCGCCGAAGAGATCGATGCCAAGCTTCGCGTGGCACTCGGACTGGTTGAGGAGGCGGTCGAGGAGGCAGATACCGACGTGAAGGATGCCGCTGAGCCCGCTGCTGCAGAGGTCAGCGCTGGCTGAGTCTCCAGGTTTGACCAAGGCTTCTTCAAGGAGCCGACGGTGTCACGGCGGCATGTTGGCGCCGAATCGGGTGGGGAGCCCCGGACGACAGATTCGTCCGGGGCTCTTATCTTTTGCCCGTGCGGCACGCCTCGCGCCGGCGCGCCGGACACCCCCAGCACCGTTCAAGGCACCCGCCGAGTTTTTCGATGAAGACCGCCGACATTCGTAGTCAGTTCCTTTCGTTCTTCGAGGAGCGTGAACACGCCGTTCGACCCTCCTCTTCGCTCGTTCCAGCGGACGACCCCACGCTGCTGTTCACGAACGCGGGCATGGTGCAGTTCAAGAAGGTGTTCCTGGGGCAGGAGGACATCGGAGCCAGCCGAGCTGCCACGTCGCAGAAGTGCGTGCGGGCCGGCGGTAAGCACAACGACCTGGAAGAGGTGGGGCGGACGACGCGGCACCACACATTCTTCGAAATGCTGGGTAATTTTTCGTTTGGCGATTACTTCAAGCGCGATGCGATCCGCTACGCCTTCGAGCTTCTGACTGAGGTCTATGGTTTGGACCCGGAGCGCCTGTACGCGACGGTGCATCACTCCGATGACGAGGCAGCCGAGCTGTGGCTGACCGACATCGGTCTTCCACCTGAACGCGTCTATCGTCTGGGCGACAAGGACAACTTCTGGCAGATGGCGGATACGGGTCCCTGTGGGCCGTGCTCGGAGTTGCACTACGATCTTCGTGCGGACCGCACTCCGGTCACGAGCACCGAAGAGTTCGTCGAACTGAATGACTCGGGACAGATCATCGAGTTGTGGAATCTGGTCTTTATGCAGTTCGACCGGGACGCTGAGGGCACGCTGCATGATCTGCCTGCCCCCTGCGTGGATACGGGTGCCGGTCTCGAGCGGATTGCCGCCGTGCTTCAGGGAGCCGACTCGAACTACCATGCGGATGGCTTCGCCCCACTCCTCGACCGTGTCTCGGAGCTGGTCGGGCGGCCCTACGAGCGAGACACCGAGGCTGGCGTCAGCTATCGGGTACTGGCCGACCATGCTCGTGCGGTCACGTTTCTCCTTTCGGATGGTGTGTATCCCTCGAACGAAGGCCGGGGATATGTGCTGCGCCGGATTCTGCGTCGGGGGGTCCGACACGCGTGGCTTCTTGGCCGTCGTGAGCCCACCCTGGTCGGCGTAGTCGATTCGGTGATCGATACGATGGGCGATGTCTACCCCGAACTCTCCGAGCGGCGCGAGCACATCGTCGAGGCGGCCCGTGCGGAGGAAGAGCGTTTCCTCGCCACGATCGAAGGTGGCCTGACCCGTTTCGATGAGCTGGCTGGTGCCGAGTCCGGGGTGATTCCCGGCGACGAGGCATTCAAACTCTACGACACCTTCGGCTTCCCGCTGGACCTCACGCAGTTGATGGCTGACGAACAAGGTGTGCGCGTTGACGTTGACGGGTTTGAGT
>JAKMDG010000417.1 GCA_022428035.1 Longimicrobiales bacterium | reverse complement strand
GCCCAGTCCCTCGCCCTCGGAGGCGCCTTCGACGAGACCCGCGATGTCAACGAATTGGATCACCGTCGGCACTCGAGTCTTTGACTCGGCCAGTTCGTGGATCCGATCGAGGCGCACGTCGGGGACTTCGACTGTGCCGACATTCGGCTCGACGGTGCAGAACGGATAATTCTCGGACGGGGCGCCCGCTGCGGTCAGGGCATTGAAGAGAGACGACTTCCCGACATTCGGAAGGCCGACGATTCCGACCTTGAGCATGACTGTAATGGTTCGATGGGCCGGCGACGCCGGGCCACTGCCGGTCAGTGACGAGAGACGCTAGTGGCAAGCGGAGGTGCGATCAACGAGGCGCCACGGGATATCGCGCCGATCGCATCGCGCCTTCGTCAGAGAGGAGAGCCCACAACACCGGATCTTCCAGCAGCGCAGGGAGGTCGTACTCGACTCCATCGACCCGCACCCGCCGCGAAACGAGCCGTACGCCATGGCTGTAATCGACCCAGCCTTCGCTGTGGCCCGTGTAGATGGGCTGGATCGGAACCCCGTCCTGCCCATGCCATCCGTAAATGGCTACCCGGCCGGGCTCGTCGTCGAGTCTTGGCGTGAGCACTACGTCTTTCTTGATGCCGGCCACGATCGTCCCGTGCGGGAGTCCAGGCGGCCACGTCGCCTCGATCAGCCCATGGTGGTCCGCGAAGACCGCTACCGTCGTCATCGCCTCGCTCGGGGGAATGGGCTGGGGCGCGAGACGAAGCGTCGCAGCGGACCACACCGCATCCGAGATTTTTGACGTAAGCAGACTCGTATGCGTCGAATCCGCGATGACCTGAGCCGCCTGTGGCGAAAGCGGAATACGCAGGAAGTCAGTGTGGTGACCGACCGACAGGACGTCGGGCAAGACGCGTAACAGAACGACATACTCCCGGCCCTCGAGCTCCACGTTCAACTCCAGGTCCGCCAAGACGCGCATGAAGGAGGGGATATTGCCCGACAGCAACTCGGCAACGAGCAGGGCCTCACGATCCTCCAGCGAGAGGTCGCTGATCTGAGCTATGATCGCAGACGCACCGGGAGCGGCCACCGGGCGGTCGGGTATCGGTAGCCGCTGAGCACTCAGGCCCCCACATGAAATCGAGACGGCGGCCAGAAACCCCAGCGCCCACGTCAGACGGATCCAAATGTGCCCGAAAACGTAATGGGGGGCTGTCATGTACCTGCTGCTTCCGTATATCCGAGAGATGTCAGCGATGTCCTTCCCACGTTCGATTGTCCTGCTCCTGGCCATGTCCGTCGTCGCCGCGTGTGGCAGTGACACTACCACCGATCCTCAGCCCCAGACGACAATCGCCGCCTCGAGTGGTGATGCCCAGTCTGCGCAGTCAAGCCAGGCCGTGGCCAGCCCCATCGTCGTTCGAGTCGCGCGCGACGGGGCTGCTCTCGCCGGTGCCTCCGTCAGCTGGTCGGTCGCATCAGGTGGCGGATCAGTCGCCCCTGCTACGAGCACGACAGGTGCGGACGGTCTGGCCTCAACCACGTGGACTCTGGGCCCAAGTGCTGGAGCGAACAGCCTTCAGGCCTCCAGTGCAGGAGCGAACGGCTCGCCGGTCACCTTCACGGCCACGGCCACGGGTCCGGCACCCACGCAGGCGAACGTCTCGGTACTCGACAACTCCTTCGATCCGACTGCTGCCACCATTGCCGCGGGCGGCCAGGTGACCTGGACGTGGAACGGAGCGGCGAACCACAACGTCACGTTTCCGGCGGGCATGAACTCTTCGAATCAGGCGTCAGGCACGTTCTCCCGAACCTTCCCCACCGCAGGGACGTTCGATTACCTGTGCACAATCCACGGCGCTGCGATGTCGGGTCAGGTCGTCGTTCAGTAGGACCTACATCCAGACCTTCTGGAACACGACCACCGGGACTGTCTTCACCATGATCAGCAGGTCCTGGGTCGTTGAGCGCCCCTCGATGTACGCAAGGTCCACCTCGACCTTGCGGCGCACGTCCTCAATGCTGGTATCGTAGCCGAGCGTCACCTGCGCGAGGCCCGTGATCCCCGGGAGGACCTTCTGGCGCCGATCGTACCCGTGAACCTCGTCACGAAGCTCCCGGAAGATCCCGGGCTGCTCAGGACGGGGGCCAACGATATTCATGTCGCCCTGAAGCACATTCAAAAGCTGCGGCAGCTCGTCGATGCGGGTGGCCCGCAAAACCCGCCCGACTCTGGTGATGCGAGCATCGTTCCTGGACGCCCACACCTCTCGTCCGTCCTGCGCGACGGTCATCGTCCGGAACTTGAAGATCGTGAACACGCGGCCGCCCAGGTTCTCCGCTCGGCGGCGGTCAACCTTCGGCCAATCACGGGACCCACGGCGACACAAGCCAACCCGCTCCTGCCGGTAGATGGCCGGACCCGGTGAGTCGAGTCGCACAAGCGCCCCAACGACGAGCATCAACGGTGCAGTGACAATGAGACCAAGGGTCGCAACCACGACGTTGAGGGCACGGCGGACCGCATCGCCCGCCGTAACGGGGTAGCGATCCTGGGCCCTCGAACGCAGTGATGCCGGCGAGGTCTGGAGTGTACTCGATACCCTTAGGGTACCCGCGGACCCCCGCGGGAGCGAGTGAAGCGTCAGTGACATGGCATTCTCGATACAAGGCATGAACGGACTGATCCGCTCACCCCTCTTTCAAGCAATGCCCATACCATTCTGGCGATATGTCGTAAACTTCTACTTCACATTGACTTACAGAACCCTTATGGCCCCGGCACCACCTCTGTACCCGAGGACAGGTTGGCCGGTTCGGACACCCTGTCAGACATGGTGTCCTAGCGTCGAGCCGTCGGGAAGACGACGTAACTCTCGTGACCGTTCACACCGACGGAGGCGACGCCGTACAGGTAATTGTCGATGACCATGTCCTCGAGCGTGAACTCGGTCACATTCCCGACATACCGCGAATCGGTCCACTGAGGCGCCGTCGTGTCGCGCCAGTAGATCTTGAAGCCAGCCAGAGCCGGGTCCTCGACCGGGTCCCAGCTGAGCGTGGTGGATGGGCGCACCGCACCTCCGATGGCCACGTTTTCCGGCTGGGGTGGAGCCCACGCCAGGGAGGCGAGCACCGTTGCGTTCACCGCCGTAAGCCTCGAGGCAAAGTCGAAGTTCACGCCCTCGATGACATCGCCGTACTCGATACCGTTCTCGGTCCGCAGGTCCTGGTGCTGTCGCTCGTACTGCTCGTTGGTCTCCATAATGCGCACGCCCGGAAAGCCCGCATCATTGAAGGGTCGATGATGGCCGCCACGGCCAAAACGATCGAGCCGATACACCATGATCGCGTCGAGGTTGGTGAAGTACTTGTCTGTAATCCTGTCCACGTAACGCGCGATCTGTCGCGACGGGCCATCTACCTCACCGCCGAAGATCCGATAGCTCCGGATCTCCTGTTCCGTGGCGGTAACCGGAAACGGCTGTGAGAAGACACGAAAGGTGTTGTTCTCGATCACGCCGTTGATGCCCTCGATGTTGCCAATCATGTCGTTGTTGAGCACCGCTGCGATCTCCCAACCTTCCTCGCCAGCGACCTCGGCCATGTGACCTCCTCCCCACAGGCCCTGCTCTTCACCGGAGAGACCGACCAGTACGACGCTGGTGGGGAATCGGTACTGCGTCAGCAGGCGAGCCGCCTCGATGACCCCGGCCATCCCGGATGCGTTGTCATTCGCACCAGGAGCGTCCGTGTCACCGTCCGCTGTGTTCGAGGCGCGTGAGTCGATGTCCCCACTCATGATGACGTACCGATCGGGGTGGACCGTGCCGCGGATTACCCCAACCACGTTCACCACATTCACAGCCTCCGGGATCCGGTTGGTCGGTCCCGCCATGGACTCCTGGTAGAAGACCTCCATGCAGCCGCCACAGGCCGCAGAGATCTGATCCATCTCCGCCTTGATCCACCGGCGGGCAGCACCGATCCCACGGGTGTCCGAGAGGGTGTCAGAGAGCGTGTTACGAGTCCCGAAGCTCACGAGCATGCGAACGTCCTGCTCGATTCGGTCTGCCGACGAGCCGGCAACGATGTCGTACAGGCGGAGGTCCGTTTCCGGCGGGGCAGTCTGTGCCGTTGCGGGGACAGCCAGGAGGGCTGCCGCGGCGAAAGGAACAAGAGCCGTAGATCCACGGAAGCTGGTCATGTCGTTCAAGCGTTGGGGTCAGGTGTGCGGAGCCGATAAGTATGGGCGCCATGCACGTTTCACGCAGGCCTCGGGGGGCTACCGCCGCGCAGCCACCCACGGTGGTCCGATCAACAAGTCCGGATCCGCATTGGCCCGAGGCACGAATTTCTGCGTTCTACCGTACTGATTATCTCCCCCGTACAGATTGCCCTCTGAATCCACGGAGAAAGTGTGGACCTCGAGGTATCCGTCGGGCAGCGCGCGCGGTACTTCCCACTCGTAGAGTCGATTTCCGTCAAAGTCGAACTTGACGAAGCGAAGCGGTCCCAGATCGGTCAGCCAGACCGCGTCATCGTTGACGATCAGGTCGAGCGGTAGCGCGAGGCCATCCCACGTCGAGACGTGCTCAACCCGACCCGGATCATCCGTAGTCCTGTAGACGTTGACCCGGCCACCCGAGCGGTCGAGCGCAAAGATTCTGCCTTCGGGACCGACGGCGACTGCGTGAATGCCATTGAACTGCCCAGGAGCCTCACCTTGTCCACCGAACTCGCCGAGATAGCCAAGTTCTGAGTCCAGAATCATGACTCGGTGGTTGTCGAGACCATCTGCGATGAGGATCCGGCCATCTGGCAGGAATGCGACGTCCTGCGGCTTGGCGAAATGAGCCTCGTCGTCTCCCGGCACACCCTTCTCACCCAGAGTGAAGAGCAATCTGGAGCCATCGTTCGAGAAGACATGGATCACGTGGAACGTCTCGTTGATCACCCAGACGCGCCGCTCGGGATCGTACGGGCTGATCCGCACCCGGTGCGGGCCCGGGCCGTCGGAGTCTCGGCACAGGTGGTCCCACTGGTCCCACATCTCCAGAACACGACCCGCGCGATCCAGGGTGTACAGACAGTGTTGCCATGTCCTGCGCTCCGCCTGGAAGAGGACGTTGATTCCGATCGACCCGGCGAAGCCGAGATACCCTTCGGGGACGGGCGAAGGAAGGAGGGTCTCGCCGCGCATTGCCACGAAAATCCGGTCCGCCGACTCGGCGAACACTCCGGAATTTCCTCCGAACGCGTAGCCCACTGAAGCGAACGGCTTGTGCCAGCCCCTGACCACGTCGTATGGGCTCGGTCCAACAGGCCCCCGGACATCTGCGGCCATTTGTGCCGTGACGGACCCACCAGAAACACACAGCATGGCGGCCGTCAACAGAGGAACTCGAGTGACTCGGCGCATGATCGCTCCAAAGAGAGGTCGGTCTGAGGTGAGCCAGAGTACTGATCCAGCCTGAACTTCGAAATGTGCGTTGCGGCTCGTGGGCGAGGTGAGCAGCTTCGCACACAATGAATCTCCAGGCCTACCTCGACCGGATCGGCTTCGTTGGTGAAGCACAGGCCGACGTCGACACACTCCGCGACCTGCATCACCGGCACCTCAAGAGTGTCAGCTACGAAAACCTGAGTATTCAGCTTGGAGAGCCTGTCGGACTCTCCCCGGCAGATTCATACGCGAAGATCGTGGAGGGCGGACGAGGCGGCTGGTGCTATGAGATGAACGGCCTGCTGGGGTGGGCGCTTGAGGAAATCGGGTTCGACGTGATGCGTATGGCCGCCGGTGTCCTGCGGTCCGTCCGTGGGGACTGGAGTATCGGGAACCACCTGGCCCTCGCCGTCCACCTCGAGGATGGGCCATGGCTCGCCGACGTCGGATTCGGAGACGGACTGCGGGAACCGGTACCGCTGCGCGAGGGGCCCATCGAGCAAGCCGGGCTCCAGTAC